>JBAZOP010000032.1 GCA_041648665.1 bacterium
CCCTCGCTGATCTGAGGAGTGATCTCGAGCGTGAGTCCCGCCTCCAACGGATACGGCTCGACGGCCTGGAATCCGGTCGTGCCGGACTGCGTCACCTTTTGCGCGTATATCGTGCGCGTCACTTCGATCGACGCCTTCTGGTTGTCCAGGGTCATGATGTTGGGCGTGGATACGATGTTCGCGTCGCGATAGACCTGCAGGAAATTCAAGAATGCAGCGAACGAGGGAATCGTGAGCGAGGTGGTGCCGCCCCCGCTGGACGGCACGTCTATGGTCACGGAGTCCCTGGACATCAATCCGCCCAGGAGTCCGGGCGACGAGAAGAAATTAGAGTAGTCGAACATCCCGCTGAGCGCGCTGAAATCAGAGAAGCCCGTGCTGCCGAAGCCCAGGACCGAACCGGAGCCGACGCCGCTGTAACCCGATGCGCCGTATTTCTTGTTATTCTCGACCTCCAGCTCCATCACGACCGCCTCGAGATAAACCTGGCGCCTGGGTATGTCGAGCTTGGAGATCAGCTCATCCACCAGGGTCTTATAGTCCTTTGCGGATGCGGTGATTATCAGGGCGTTCGTGGTCTCGTCGGCCCCTATGCTGATCCCTCCCTCGAGTTGCGCCACGACCGGAGCGGTTGCCGTTGTTCCTGCAGCGCCCTCAGCCTGTCCGGCCGGTTTCGCCGCCGCCCCGCCGGCCTTCTTGGAGACGCCCGTGGCCCCGCCGGAGGTGATGGCTGAAAGCGTCGAAGCAAGCTCGACGGCGTTCGCGTACTTGAGATAGTGCACATGGATCGTGCCGGAGTCGGCCATCTCCAGGGGCATATCCAGCTTCGCTATGATCGCCTTGACCTCGTCTATCGCGCGTTTGCTGGCGAGCACGATCAGCGAGTTGGTCCTCTCATCGGCGATGATCTTGGAGACGTCTTTTATGTCTTCGAGCTGTTGGGTCTTGGCGGCGGCGCCCCTCGCGCCTGCGGCGCCCTTGGCTCCCTCGATCTCGAACAGGGAGAGCACAGTCTGCGCCACCTCCCTCGCGTCGGCATAATTCACGGGGATGATCTCGAGAACCTGCTGCGGCCCCTCCTGGTCGAGCTCCTTGATGATCTTCATGAGCCTGTCGATGTTCGTGCCGGAGTCCGTGATTATGAGCGTGTTGGTCGCAGGGTATGCGAACATATTGCCCGATTTGGAGATCAGACCCTTGATGGCGTTGGACATGTCCAGCGCGCTTATGTTCTGCAGGTTGATCAGCCTGGTCACGTAGCTGTCCGTGAACGGGGTCGAATCCACGTGGATAGGTATCGGAGAACCTGCCGCATCCTTGAGGCTGACGATCTTTATTATGCCCCCGGGCCCTATGACCGTTGTGAAGCCGGCCACCTCCAAGGCGGAGAGGAAGGCCTGATAAGCCTGCTCCTTGGTCATCTTCTTCTCAGACATTATGGTGACCTTGCCGCGAACCTTGTCGTCGATGATGAAGTTCTTGCCGGCCGCCTTGCTTATCTGCTGGATGACGTCCTTGATGTCCTGGTCCTGGACGTTGAGATAGACCATGTCATCGCCACCGGCCTTGGACGGCTCCGCGCCCTCGGCCGGCTTCACAGCGCCCGCCCCTTCGGCGACAGGCGATGCCGGTTTCTCCGCCGGCGCCTGCGCCGTCTCTGGCAGTCGCACGCTCCCTCTTGCAGGCGCCTGCGCGTTGACTGCTGTCGCCAAGGCAAGAAACGCCAGGGCTACGATGAACACCGATATTTTTTTAACGTATCTCATAGTCCAAGGTGGTTGGCTGTCCCTGTCTCACAAGGTCGAGCGTTATCTGCTTCTCGTCCTTCAGGGCGCTGAAGATCTCAAAACCCTTTTTCACGTCGAGCTCCATGCCGTTGATCTTCTGAAGCACGTCTCCCCTGCGAAGACCGAGTTTAGCAAAAATCGAATCGCTTTTCACGGAGAGTATTTTCATGCCCGACACTTTGCCGCCTGCGAAGTTCGGCACCGCCCTGATCTCCGTATAGAGCTTGTCCAGGTTTCCCAGCGCATCCTGGACCTCCCTCTGGTCCACGGTGAACTTTCCAGGCTCATCCCTCTTGATCAGCGCAGGGACCTCAGCCTCCTTGGACGGACCTGCCATGGCGATCGGCTCCCTGACGGGCGGCGCGAAAATATCGGATGCTGAGGCCGGTTTGACCTCAGCATACTCGAGTCTTCCGTTGTGTACAAATTCTATCCGGTCCGGCTGGACAAGGGTGAGCTTGGTGTTCGGCGCAAAGCTCTCCTCGTCGCCGACCGCGTAGACTTTGGCCCCGCCGCCTCCTCCCCCTGTCCCGGCCTTTCCCTTGGCAGGCGTCGGCGCTGCGGCAGCCCCCCCTATTGTTGCGGAAGATCGCGAATCATCGCCGTTTCCCACCACGAGCACCCCCAGGATATTGAGGGAAAGGCTGGTCAAGACAGCCTCTCCAGTCAGCTCAGCAGCCTCCTCGGCAGCGGCCTCCGGAGCAGCCTCACCCTCCTTGGTCGGGGGCGTTGAATCGAATATATTGCGATCGATGATGATGCTGTAGTCATCGACGCTCCTTCTTTTGAGCTCTGAAGGAGCGACATCCGAAGTCTTGAGCACACCCACGGACCTCTGCACCTCCATCGACTTGCCGAGATATACGCTCGTGACCTTGGCCAGGAAAAAGGCACAGGCAAGGATGCCAAATAAGTCGATTGCCCATGAATACTGACGGATGCCCCCGGCCATTTAAAGTTTCTCCTTCAAAAAGGCATTATACCTGACTAAAAAACAAGAGAAAACATAAAATTAGTCTGAAAAGGCCAGTGGAATCACCACCGTAAATCGAGCCCCCCTGCCGAGCTCGCTCTCTACCCAGATCTGGCCACCGTGCATCTCTATGAATCTCCTCGCCAGCGCGAGCCCGAGACCGGTGCCGCCGAAGTTACGCGTGGACGAGCCATCGGCCTGATGGAACATGTCAAATATCCTGTCTATGTGATCAGCGGGGATACCTATGCCGGTGTCCTCCACGACTATTTCCAGAGAACCGGCGTCGAGCATATGCTCAGCCCCTTCGAAACGCTGCCACCACCGAGCCCTCCCCTTGACGTCCTCCCATGAACGGAAAAACCTCGTGAAGGCTGATATCCTGCCCTGGCTGGGCGTAAATTTGTTGGCATTGGCCATAAGGTTGAGTATCGCCTGTTGTATCTTGCGCTCATCGCCGCTCACCGGAGGTATTCCCTTCTCCACATCCACGGCCAGGGTCTGCCCCTTCTTCTGAACCAGCGGGGCGAGCGTCGTGGATACGCGCCTCATCACCTCGCTGATGTCGAATTTTCTCACGTCGAGCTTCATGCGACCCGACTCGATCTTGGTCAGATCGAGCAGGCTGTTTATCATATCGAGCAGGTCCGCCGCATTGTGGAGGACCTCCTTCAACGCCTCACGCTGTTCATCGGATATTTCGCCCATCACGCCCTCTGTCAAAAGCTCCGAAAATCCTATGATGGCGGTGAGCGGCGTACGGAGCTCATGACTCATGGTGGCCAGGAATTCCGATTTCACCTGGTTGGCCTCTTTGAGCTCCTCGTTGAGCTTCGTCAGACGGTCGATCAGCAGGGCGGCTTCGAGCGAGAGGGCGGACTGATTTGCAAAGGCCTCCATGGTCGCCAGCTGTGCGTCGCCCACATAGGCTTCCTTGCTGAAGCAGATCAGGGCGCCAAGGGTATCCTTCTCGACAACTATCGGCACGACGACGATGCGCTTGAACCCCAGGGCCTCCTTGATCTTTCTGCTGTGCTCCTCTGAGATCAGCCCTTCGAGGCCCATCAACAGCTCGCTCACTTCCCTGCGGAAGATCACCCGATGCCTCATGATATCCTGAGTAACCGGGCTGGCCAGCGCATCCATCGGAAATTCCATACCCTCGATCGGCCTGCCGAGGATCTGTTCGATCACGGCATTTTTCGGATGGGTCATCGGCACGTGCAGCCTGGCGACGCCTGCGTCGCGATCGAACCGGACCATGACCGCGCCCTCGAGGCCCAAGCCGTCGAGCACCCCTGAGAGCAGGTCGTCGATCACGTCGCGCAAAGCTTGGGCGCTGCGCACCGTGGAACCCATCCTGTAGAGAGCAGTGAGCTCCCTGTTGCGTCTCTCCAGTATGCGCTCGCGCCGTTGCGAAAAATAACTGGAGACCTTGACCGTGTATACGATCAACACGAGCAACGCCGCAGCCATCAGGAAATGCGCAAAGGGCGTATAGGTCGGCACAGGCAGTCTGTCGCCGTAATAGAGCAGCAAAGGCGGGATCACGCCGTAATGACATAGGAGCAAGAATAGGCCGTAATAGGCCGCCGAGACCAAGGCAACTATCGCCGCAAGATAGTGATTGTAGAGAACGCCGGCGGTCAGGACATAAAGTATGTAGATCGTGAAATAAGAGCTGTGCGGTCCGCCGGTGAGATAGAGGACCGATGTCAGCGCCGTGAGGTCGGCCAGCAGCTCGACCACGAACGAGAGGATGAGCATCCTCCCGCGAATCACGTTGTAGTAGGCCAGCCCGGTTATCAAAAAAGTGGAGAAGACTATCGCTGCAACCGTCTTGGTCTGTCCCAGAACGTCCCGCATGAAATAGATATAGACCGCCCAGAAGCCCAAAAATGCGACCACCCTGAGTTTGAACACGAATACGTGACGCGTGGTGTATTCAGGCAGAATCGCATCGATAAGCGCAGCTCTTTTGTTCATTAATACTGTCCGTTGCTCCAATTAAAGACCCCCGCAAGCATTAGTAGAGTTTACAAGATATCATGCCTTTGCAAGGTTCGTCAAACCTATAACCCCTTGACTTTCTGTCACAATCCATCTAGAAGCGGCTTCCCTCATCTGAAAGGAGATATATATTTATGGCCCGAGTCACAGTCGAAGACTGCCTGGAACATGTGGAAAACAGATTTGAGCTTGTTCATCTGGCTGCGCAGAGGACGAAGCAAATATGCAGGGGCTCGAGAGCCCTCATCAAGTGCAAGAATCGGGAACCCGTTTGCTCGCTGCGCGAGATAGCCGATGGATTGGTGAAGCCTGTGCCTATGACCGAGGATGACGACACGAGCGCGAACTGAAACCCGCCTGCATTGGTCCGCGCCGCAGCATCTATCAGGGGGGCATTGCCGGAGTGGCGGAATGGCAGACGCAGGGGACTCAAAATCCCCCGGGCCTCACAGCTCGTGCCGGTTCAAGTCCGGCCTCCGGCACAGAAATTTTGCATAGACAAAATTTTCCTCTAATTTCGATCATCTATTTTCTATTTTCGAAAATGGAAAATAGAAAATAGAGGGAAAAATTCCGAAGGAATTTTTTGCCGAGGTAGCTCAGCTGGTAGAGCAGCTGATTCGTAATCAGCAGGTCGTCGGTTCGATTCCGATCCTCGGCTCACAACAAAACGGCCTCCCAATTCAGGGAGGCCGTTTTTTCATCCGGACAAAAAAATGCGTCGGCACCGATCGGATGCCGACGCAGATTTTATGCCGCAAAGAAACCTTACTCAGTCTTCTCGCCTTCACCCTCAGGTGCCGGCGGGGGCGGCGGTGGCGGCGGGGGCGGCATTGCCGCTTCAGGCTGGACAACTTCAGCTGCCGGAGCTGTAGGCTCAGTAGCCTGTTTCTTCTGGCAGCCCAGCCAGTACAAACCGCAGAGGCCGAGTGCTACGAGAACCACTAAAAACTTTTTCATCTTAATCCTCCTCCTCCCAATTGGGAAATCTTGTTGTCAACTCATCGAAATTTGGGTGTCTTTATATCAGCCAGCGCACGCCGCGTGCAAGCGAAATAAATACCCCTAGGCCTTTATGAGTTCCAGAAGCCTCCCGGGCGCCAGCGGATTCGCCTCGGCCTCGCCCCTGCAGGTGTACCAACATTTCTGGCAGGCAACCTTTTTCTGCAGCCTGGGGAGATACTCCGAGTAGTGGCAGACCCTTGGAAGCTCGGAGCATTGCTGCACGAAGCCGTCGGGCGTCACCTGAATCCAGTTAAAACCTGCCTTGCACCCAGGGATAAAGCCGTCGCGGAAATATGCGGGCACCTTTTTTAGGTAATAATCCGAATTCTTGATGTGGCCGAGGCTGCGCTTGAGCCGCCTGATCTCGTCCACTATGCCCACCAACTGCGTGTAGCGGTTCTGCGCCACCATCCCGCCCTCGTCGTCGCGCTTGAGGGCGCAGTACGCGGAGAAAGAGACCATCGCCCCCCACTCGCTCGCGCGATACGCGATAGGCAGGATCTGGTCCAGATTCGACTCCATTATTATCGTGTTGAGCGCAATCCTGTAGCCCGCGGCCGTGAGCGCCGGGATGGTCTTCGCAAGATGCGCGTAGAGTCCCTTCACCTGTCGCACCTCGTCGTGTTTCTCGCCCAGATAATCGAGCGACACGCAGATCTGGTCCACGCCCGCCTCCACGAGGCTGCGCGCCCGCTCCTCATTCAGGATCGCACCGTTGGTGATAAAGGCCAGGTAATGGCAGTATGGCCTGATGCCCCTTATCACCTCGGCGTAGTCGCGCCGCATGAACGGCTCTCCGCCGGAGACCGAGACCAGGACCGGCTTGAACTTCCTGATCACCTGTGAATAATCGGCGAGTTCCTCACTCTCACCCGCCTTCCAGCAGGCGCAGAATGAGCACCTAGCGTTGCATCTCTTTGTAATCTCAAGGTTAATTGACAAAGGCATGCCCCGCGCCTTGCAGCGGAGGAAATACCAAAACCCCCTGAGGGGGCTTGCCACCTTGTGATTTACAGGCCTCATTCCGCTCACTGGAATCCTCGCAAGGGGGTCGCTGCTAGCACAGACAAGCCGATACCGTCAACAGGAACACATCCCCCAAAAAAGCCTGGTTTCAAATTTTCTTTACAGGTTTCAATGGGTTGTGCTAGTGCTCGGCCGATTCTCTGACCCCAAAAGTGCCTAATTATCGTTCAAGCGAGGCGATGAAGAACAGCGCGCTGATATATGTGCCCTCCGACACCCCGGAGGCGATGTCGATCACGACCGCCAAGGTAGCGGGCGTGCCGCTGATCGTCCGCGGAATCATGACGCTCGCGGACGCCGGGGTCGAGAGTATCGCCCTGCTCATGGCCGAGTCGCAGCGGCAGAAGGTCGAGCGCTTCCTAGAGAGATACGGCGACAAGAAACTCCCATCCATAGACATCATCACATATGCCGAACCCTACAGGGTGAGTTCCGACATCGTGAAAAGGATCGTCGACGGCGCGGCAGGGCGACTCCTCATGATCAACGGCAATTTGATCTTCGAGAAAGAGCTCCTTGCGAACGTGCGAAGGACGGCCCTCCGCGACGGCCGCGTGCTCCTCTGCGAGGAGGGTGCGCACCGCATCCCGGTCATCGACATCACCCCAGCGGCGCTCGCCACGCTGATCGATTTCACCGAGCAGAGGCCCCGCTCCATCGAGAGCTGCCTCGCGCAACTTGCGGAGCTGGCGGAGGATGAGCGCGCAAAGCTCCCCGTGAAGAGCTACACGTTCCTGCTCAAGTCGTTTCGCGACCGTGCGGTGGCGGAGAAGGCGCTGGCCGAATCGATCCGCCTGGGCACGCCCGGCCCGGTGGCGCGATACATAAACAAGCGGATATCGCTCCCGATCAGCCTCTTCCTCTCAAAGCTCTGGGTGAGCCCCAACTCCATCACCGGATTCAACATAATACTGGGGGTCTTCGCCGGCGTGTTCGCGGCCGACGGCAGCAACTATTGGATGATACTGCTCGGAGCGGGGCTCTTCCAGGCCGCGTCGATAGTGGACGGCTGCGACGGCGAGGTGGCCAAATTCACCTTCAGGTGCAGCAAGTTCGGGCAGTACGCGGACACCCTCTCGGACAACCTATCGTTGGGCAGCATGCTCACCGGCATCATGGCCGGTTATTGGCGCTCCACGCACTCTCCGATCGCATTCTACGTCGGCGCCATCATGCTCGCGACCACCGGGCTCACGATCTTCTGGATCATGCGCTATCTCAAGAGGAACACGCAGTCCGCCAGCCTCGCCACGTTCGACACCGCATATCTGCAGAAACTCTCGAATCAGCCGCGATGGCTCCTCGCCTTCATCAGGTTCGGCAAATACACGTTGAAGAAAGACGCCTACTCCTTCTTCTTCCTGGTGTTCGCGGCCATGGGAGTCCTCTACTGGTGGCTATTCATCGTGGCGCTGGGCACCACCATCGCAGCGGCAATACTCACGTATCTCAACGCGCAGGAATGGCTCTCCGCCCGCTCCACAGGCAGGGCGATGCCGGCCTCGGCAAAGAGGGAGGCTCATTCCGCATGCTGAAGCAGGCAGAAAGAGCGGTGGTCTTCGACTTCGACGGCACGATCGTCGACTCGATGAACGCGTTTGCGGAGATCGCGTCACGCGTGATGCCCAAGAGGCTGCCAATCGACGCCGAAGAGGCGCGCCGACTCTATTTCGAGACCTCGGGGCTCCCCTTCTTTCAGCAGCTGGAGGTCATCTTCCCTGGCAATCCGGCCAACCGCGAGACCGCTGAGGAATACGAAAAGCTCAAGCTTGAAGGCTATTTCGAGGAGCCGGTCTTCGACGACGCGGCAGAGACGGTGGGTTTCCTGCGCGGACAGGGGCTCAAGGTCATCGTGTCCTCCAATAACTTCCAGCACCTCGTGGATCGCTTCGTGGAGATGAAGGGCCTCGAGTTCGACATGGTGCTCGGCTTCAAACAGGGATTTGCGAAGGGCGCGGACCACTTCAGACACATAGAGAAAAATCTCGATATCCCGAAGGAGCGAATCACCTTTGTCGGAGACTCCCTCAAGGACGGCGAGCGCGCCGGGCAGCACGGCGTCCGTTTCATAGGCAAGGAAGGGATATTCACCCGCGACCAGTTCGAGTCGAAGTTCCCGGGGGCGCAGGTGATATCCGAACTCTCTGAATTGAAGGGGATGTTTTAGGAGTTCATATGCACGCAGTCATCATAGCAGCCGGGCTGGGCAACAGGCTGGGCCGCCTCACGAAGGACAGGCCAAAGGCCCTCGTGCCTGTCGCAGGGCGCGAGCTCATCCTCCGCGCGCTGGACGCCATCGACCACCCCGCCATCCGGCAGAAGACCGTGGTCACCGGCTACCATGGCGATCGGCTCCGCAACTTCATCGAGAACACCTGCGACGACGTCGAGACCGTCAACAACCCTAATTACGAGGACGGCAGCATACGCACGATCGAGACCGTGCTCCCTCTGGTGACCGGCGATTTCCTGCTCATGAACGTGGACCACATATACCCGAAGAAGCTGATCGCCCACGTGATTGCGAACCTGAACGGGCTCACCGCCATCTGCGACTTCGATCGCACGCTGGGGCCGGACGACATGAAGGTGAAGCTCGACGACGCGGGAAAGATAAAGGGCATCAAGAAGACGCTATCGGACTATACGTGCGGCTACATAGGCATGACCCATTGCCCGTCCGAGAGCCTCGCCGCCTACAGGCGCGCGGTGGCCGCAGCCAGGGCAAAGTACGGCGACTCGGCCAACGTCGAATCGGCGCTCGCATTCCTCGCCGAAGAGAGTTTCCCCATCAACGTCTGCGACGCCTCGGGCATCGGATGGCTGGAGGTGGACACGCCTCTTGACCTCGCCCGCGCGGAGGCCGCGCTCAACGACAACCCGGAGTTTCTGCGATGAAAAAATTTGTGAAATACGGTCGGATCCTTTTCCTGCTCGTGGGAGCGGCGCTCCTCATCACCCTGATCCAGAAGGTCGGCTGGCAGAACATACTGGCCAACATCGCGCAGCTCGGGTGGCGCTTCATCCCGATACTCTGCATCAGCGGCGCCGGCTACATGCTCTACACCATAGCCTGGATGCAGTTCCTGGGCAGGCTGGGGGACGGCATAGGCTTCATCGATCTCTTCAGGATCAAGATAGCCGGCGAGGCTGTGAACACGCTCACCCCGGCAAACTTCATCGGCGGCGATCCGATGCGCATCTACCTGCTCAAGAAGAGTTTCAGGACCGCTCAGGGCGCGGCGTCCGTGGTCGTGGACCGTACGCTTCAGATATTGGCCGTTCTCATCACCGTGCTCATCGGCATCGTGGCGGCCTTCCTCAAGTTCGAAAACAAGCTCTCCGACAACATCGCCTATGGCGTGCCGGCGGCCCTCTTGATCTCGCTGGGCTTCATGGGATTTTTGCTCATCCACCAGAAACGCGGCCTCTTCAGCATGATCCTCAGGATCGCGCGCAGGCTCGGCATCCGCAAGGAGTTCTCCGAGAAGACCGTGCGCAGGTTCGAGGAGTTGGACGGCCACATAATGGATTTCTACAACGAGAGCCACACAGGGTTCCTGGCGGCGCTCGCCTGCCACGTCGGAGGAAGGCTGCTGGGCGTGCTGGAGATCTACGCGATCGGACGCATCGTGAGCGACGAATTCTCGCTCTTCGCCTCCCTCATGCTCGCGGCGCTGGCCCCGATGATCTCCCTGGTATTCGCGTTCATACCCGGAGCGTTCGGCGTCATGGAGGGCGCGTTCAGCGGCCTGTTGTATCTCATGCACATCAATCCCTCCATCGGCATCACGATCCAGATAGCCAAGAGGCTCCGCGCCGCGTTCTGGATCTCGCTCGGCCTCTTCTTCCTCGGCTCACGCGAGCGCGAAAAGGTCTTTGACGAGGATTCAATTATGGCCGAGGCCGAGAAGGCGGCGGCAGAAGAGGCTTGAGGGGGGAGATAATGGACTCTTGCGGCGCACATCCGTGGGAGAGGGACAAGAGGCGGGCGATCGCGGACGTCTGCCACAGGCTCTACGACCGACGCTACCTCGTGGCCACCAGCGGCAACGTGTCGGTCCGCGACGGCGAGGGATTTCTCATCACCCCCGGCTCCACCCGCAAGGACACCATCACCCCTGAGTCCATAGTCGCCTGCAGGCCGGACGGCGCCACGATAAAGCCGGACGCGCATCCCTCCTCCGAGGTGGCGATGCACAGCCAAGTCTATGCGGCAAGATCGGACATCAACGCCGCGATACATGCGCACCCGCACTATTGCCTCGCCTGTTCCCTGGGCGACATCTCGCTCACCGAGATGCTCTTGCCCGAGCTCGCTATATACATCGGGCCCGTGCCGGCGGTCCCCTACGCCACGCCCGGCACCGAAGAGATGGCCGAGACCCTGGACCCGTTCCTCGCGGGCCACAATGCGTTTCTGCTCAAGCGCCACGGCGTGCTGGTGCTCGGCCGAGATCTGCTCGACGCGTTCAACAGGCTCGAACACCTGGAGCACATAGCCAATGTGGCCTACCTGGTGAGCTCGCTGGGTTCGATCGAGCCGCTCACCAAGACCGAGTTGAGGAAGCTGACCACGCAGGCGCGCAGACTCGGCCAGCACATATCCAAGACGCTTCTCGACCTTCTGGAGTGACTCCATGCTCAAACCCGGATTGAGATCGATCGCACTGAGGACCGCGCTGGCAGCGCTCAACTTCGCCATGGCGGCATCGCTTCACGTCCTGATGTGGAGAAACAATTTGTGGCGGGAAGATCGGTGGACTAAAAAACTGTGAACGGTCTCAGAACTCCGTATTTTCTTCTTCGAACATCTTCTTGTAGAAGGGATCCCCCTCGGCCGCGTCCACCACGCGCTCGGTGATCTCCTCAACCATGTCGTTGTCCACGCAGCCCAGGTTCTCGTCCACCGTGTCCCAGACCTTTTTCTTCACCTTGCCCTTGAACTGCTCGCGTTCAAAGCGCGGGTTGCCCAGGCGCACGAGGCCGTCCAGGTGCTGGCGGTCCTTGCGCATGACCTCATGGGCCACGTCCACGAGCTTGGTCTCGCGCCTCTCCTTGCGCTCCCCTTCGGCGCCCTGTTCCACAGACCCTGTCGACGCCGGCTGATTTGACACGTTGTTCACGAACTTGGTGATCATGGGTCGCTGGCTCCTTAGTCCTCCCGGGCCCTTCTTTAGCCTCGGTTCCCCTCCATTGCCCGGCTCACCTTCCTTATCGCAGCTCCCTCAAAAAAGTTGCGCGGATTTTTTCGCCCCCCTGATTTTGGCGGAAAAGACCCATCAGATTAGCCTTGTGCGTCGCATAAAACCGGGGTATAGGCCCCCCTATCAACCCGCGCCTGTAAACGGGAGAATATATATGATAGGCAGTCTGCCAAAGCCCGCATACGTGACCGAGTTTTATCAGACATTCCCCAGCTTCGCCTTGAACTGCGGCTTTTACCCTTCCGTGACGGACAGGCTCATGGCCAAGGCCTATGGCAGGACCGCGCCCGACCCCTACGTGCCGCTGGTGGGACTTGAGCGCAGGCCGGACAAGGCGACGCTGCCCCCCTTTCTCAAGAAGCCCAGGTCCGAGACATCGCGCAGGATGCAGGAAGACTGGGAACGTCTCCAGAAGATCCTCGAAAAAAAACGCGGCCCCATGCCCGACACCCATGCCGAACGCCTTGCAGCGGTGAATGCCATTCTGGATGCAGCCCATCCTTCTAAAGCAGCGGGACATCCGGCCGCAGCAGCGATGATGATAGACGAAGTGCGCACGACGGCCGCCCAATGGAATTATGAATTATGGGAAAGCCTCGCCCCTCGCGCATCTAGGGCGTGGTTCACGCTCATGCAGACGGAGACGGACGACACGGCATACGCCTTTTTCCTCAGCCGCGCCCTCGCAGCGCCGCTCAATATCGGCACGACTCTCACAGAGGAGATCCTCGACAACTCGATCGCATATTTCTTGAGGCAAGGCGATGCACTCGATGCTGCCCGCGCATCCGTCGAAAAGGCCCATAACAGGTTCGAAATGACGAGTGCAGACTGGCTCACGATCAGGAAGGACCTCCTCATTGCGTCGGCTTACTTCGGCACGTTAGATCATGCGTCCGCAAAGCGGACTGCCGAGTTTGCAGACATGGCCTCGAAGGAGGCCTCTGCGGCCACGAAAGGGGGAAAGGGATGAGCGGAGTTGAGACACTGATCATGCCGAGGACAATTTCACCGACTTTTGCCGCAGGTTTCACAAATCTCGCATCGTGGTCAGGCGCGCTTCCAATCTCGCATTTTGAAATCGCCAGGATCGGCCTCGACGCTCCGCCCACCGATCCCCTGCCCCCGCTGATCGCGATAGACGGAAGCCCTAGACCCGAGCGGGCTCCGAAGCTGGCGCTAAAAACCGCGGATGCCCACGAGGAGGGTTACGAAGCGGATTGGAACGAACTCCAGGACATGCTGGATCTGCCTCCCTCTGCTGTCGAAGAATTCGGGCTGAATTTGATGGAACTCGGCAGGGCAAGGGATGCCGGCTGGCTCAGCAGATACAATTCGATCAGAGAGATGCTCGCACCTGACGAGATATCCCACAAAGCCCGCGTATTTTTTGCAGAGGCATTCGACGCACACAGCCGCGGAATCATTACGCCGCTGTTTAACTCTTCAACAAACGCCGTAGAATTAGTTAACTCACAAAATGAGCACGGAGGATACAATCACTCCTTGGCAAGAAATCTTCCATCTACAGACAAAAAAGAAATGTTCTATGTTGCCAAGAGCCGTTTCGTGGAAGGAGCCTTTATAGCTGGAATAAATTGGCCCGGCGCCTTTGCACAGGATAGATTCTTTCAGTCTGCAATGGGATTCGGGGTGAATGAGCGTTTTTCAGCGGCCGCTATGATGTACGAGCTGGCAAGGGATGCGCTGTTCCGCGACGGGTTCTCTCTTGCCGAAATGAGGGAAGAGTTTCATCTGAATGAGCTGAGGACAGAGGAAGCGAAGATGTGGCTGAAAGAACTCAAGCGTGGCGATGCCTCCTCGTTTGACGCGATCTATCCCCGCGCTCTGAACGCGGCGCAGGTGGATCACCCGGGCAACGGCCTCCTCGAAGGAATATTCGAGGCATCGACCGCGCACTATCTCGAAAGAGGGGACAACGAAGAGACAGCCAGGGCATTTCTGCGCACCGCATGGGCGCGCATCATGAAGCTCGATGCACCGAACGCCGCACCAATCCTCTCCTCAAGCGACTGGTTCAGGACAGCCACAGATATCCTCACGGCCGGCACGTTCCTAAACAAATCAGCCCTTACGGCCTACGCATCGATGGCGCAAAAGCTCTCTGCAGAGGCATATGGATTCGGAGACGGCATAGTGACGGTCTTCCCTTCACTCCCGCCGAGGTCTGACGAGACGGTCAGGGAACGCCCATCCAGCCGAAACCCCAAACCAGGTCCAGCTAATGACTGAATAAGAAACGGAGCAGAGCATGCCAGCGATCGCCGGTCCGCAACTGTCCATACCGAAATCAATCTCATCCGACTTTGCCGCGCCTTTCGCCGGACTTGCGACCGCCCTGGGCGCGTTGCCGATCGACATCGAGGACGTGGCGAGGATCGGCGCAGGCGAGACGCCGGTGGACCCCCTGCCCCCGCTGATCGCGATAGACGGAAGCCCGAGACCAGAAACCGCACCCGGCCCCATCCCCAAAGAAGGCACCTCTAAAAGGGGCTCCGGCTTTGAGCGCGACATGGGCCTTTTGCACGATCTCCTCGACATGCACCCCACGACGTTTCTCAGGGAATTCAACCTCTCCAATAAGGATTTTGACTGGGCGCACCAAAGCGAGCCGCTCAGCGAGTGCCCCTCGATGAGGGACATACTCGCATCGAGCGAAGCCTCCAAAAAGGCCCTGATCTTCTTTGCGCCGGCCTTCAAACGATTATTCGCCAGGTTCGCAACAGCGAGCACCAAGTATGCCAGAGCGATATCGTATCGCTCATCTGAAATAGCGACGGGCCGCAGCAGGACCGCAAAAACCAGGACAAGCAAAGTGCCTCCGCCGCCTGAAAGACCGTCGGTTGAAAAACCTAATGAACTGGAGTTCGCGATGCATCGCTTTCTCCACGGCGCCCTCCTGGCGAGGACCGGACAAGGCGATCATCTCGCCAAAGCGGAAAGGCTGTTCATCGAATCCGCTGCGCTCTTTGCCAAAGTCGAACGCTTCTGCGCAGCCGCGATGATGTCGGAACTCGTGAGCGACACTCAGCTCCGAAAAGGACGCATGCCGAGCACGACCAGACACGACGAGGCGACTCATTGGCTCAATGCGCTCGAGATCATCGGGCAAACCCCCGGACTAGAGGTCATACGCGATCGCGCATTGAACGCCGCCCAATACGAACCCGCGGGCAGCGGGACGCTGGAAAGGATATTCCGCGGTTTGACGGCGTATTTCGCCGACGTCGGAGATAAAGAAGAGTCATTGAAGATGCTCATCAGACAAACGTGGGCGCAACTCATGAAGACGGAAGATCTCACACCCTTGCCCGACACTCTCGTCGAAGCGTTGAAGAAAATCAAAGAACCGCCGCCCCCATCGAAGCTCAACATGTTCGATTGGTTCAAGGTTCACAACAACCTCATCGTGATCGGCGATCGTCTGAAAACCGACGGAAGATCGCAACATGCTGAGACCGCCGAAGCTCTTGCGCAGATGGCGTTTGGTTTTGCCAAAGAGATCACGACCGCAGAGGAGATTAAAAAGAACGGCGCCCCGGACTGAGACGACATCACAGCTTACGCCTGCGGCCCGTCCTCACTATCGCTTCCATCAGGGCCTTGGATTGAGGAGCCAGTCTCCTTACGCGGTGATACACGATCCCGATCTCGCGAAGTCCCCTGAGCTCCTTCACGCGAACGATAGCCTGACCGCGCAGCCTCTGCTCGCGCGCGGAGAGCTCGGAGATGAGCCCCACGCCCATACCCTGCTGCACCAGTGAACAGATCGCCTCGGGATAGTGCATCTCCATGCTGACCGCGGGCGCAATCCCGTGTTCGCGGAACACGTCCTCGATCAGCATGCGCGAGTGAGACGAAAGCGGGTATAGGATCAGCGGTTTTCCGCGCAGCTCGCGCAGAGAGATCGATCGGCCGACGAACTCGGAGCCCTGCGGCACCACGGCGACCATCGAGTCCCTGTAGACCGTGCTTGCGACGAGCCCCTCGGGGATGCGGTTGGTCACCGCGACCGCGAAATCGATCTCGTGGCCCGCCACCATGTCGACGAGCTCGCCGCTGGCCTTGACCACGGCTTCGATCTCGACCTCCGGGTTCTCGCGCTTGAAGGCGGAGAGCACTCGCGGCATGATCTCGATGGCCGCCGTGTCTATCATGCCGAATTTGACCTTGCCGCTGCCCACCCCCCCCGCGGCGGCGATGCCCCTCTGCACGTCGTCCGCCGCAGCGAGTATGAGCGCCCCCTCCCTGTACAGGAAGTCGCCTGCCGCAGTGGGATGCTGGCGCGCGACCGGATCGAAGAGTGCCACGCCCAGTTCCTTCTCCAGCGCGCGCACCTGCTGGCTCACCGCGGACTGGGTGAGCTTGAGCCTGCGGGCCGCTGGCGAAAAACCCCGCTGCCTGTACACCTCGCAGAAGATCTTTAAGCGCTTGAGATCCATATTAGTCATCCTAATGTTATCAAGTAATATAATTAATTTGACTTATACCAAGGGCGCTGGTACGGCAAGGAAAATTTAAAAGGAGGCAACATGACGACAGAGACAAAACCGCACACGATCAAGCCGGCCGAAGGGAAGCTCGGGGTCCTGCTGGTGGGCCTGGGCGCGATCAGCACCACGGTGATCGCAGGCATCGACGCAATAAAAAAAGGGCGCACGAAGCCGTACGGCTCGCTCACGCAGATGGGGACCATCCGCCTGGGCAAGAGGACCGAGCACAGAAGCCCCATGGTCAAAGATTTCGTCCCGCTGGCGAACCTCAACGATGTCGAGATCGCGGCATGGGACATCTTCCCTGACGACGGCTACACCGCCGCGAAGAAGGCCGGGGTGCTGAACGACACGGACCTCGAACTCGCGAAGACTGCGCTGGCCGCAGTAAAGCCGATGAAGGGCTACTTTGATCAGAACTGGGTCAAGAAGCTCGACGGAAACTACGTTAAGAGCGCCAAGACGAAGCGCGAGTATGCCGAGCAGCTCATGGACGACATCAAGCGCTTCCAGAAGGAGCGCGGGGTGAGCCGCACCGTAGTCGTCTGGTGCGCTTCCACCGAGACATTCGCCCAGAGGAACGACGCGCACAGCACGCTCGCCAAGTTCGAGAAGGCGCTGGAGTCCAACGACCCCACGATCGCGCCCTCAATGGTCTACGCGTATGCGGCGCTGAAGCTCGGCATCCCCTTCGCCAACGGCGCTCCGGGACTCACGGTCGACACCCCGGCGCTCTGCGAGCTCGCGAACGAGACGCGCACGCCGATCTGCGGCAAGGACTTCAAGACCGGACAGACGCTCATGAAGACAATACTCGCCCCCGGCCTCAAGGCGAGATACCTCGGCCTCTCGGGCTGGTTCTCCACGAACATCCTCGGCAACCGCGACGGCGAAGTGCTGGACGACCCGGGCTCATTCAAGACCAAGGAGGAGTCCAAACTCTCCGTCCTCGACACGATACTGCAGCCAGAGCTCAACCCGGACCTCTACGGCAATATCTTCCACAAGGTCCGCATCAACTACTACCCGCCGCGCGGAGACGCAAAGGAGGGTTGGGACAACATCGACATATTCGGGTGGATGAAATATCCGATGCAGATCAAGGTGGACTTCCTCTGCCGCGATTCCATCCTCGCCGCGCCGATCGTGCTCGACCTCGCTCTCTTCATGGACTTGGCCAAGCGTGCGGAGTTCAGGGGCATCCAGGAGTGGCTCTCCTTCTACTTCAAGTCGCCGCAGACCGCCGAAGGCCTGTATCCCGAGCACAATCTCTTCATCCAGGAGACCAAACTCAAGAACACGCTTCGCTGGATGATGGGAGAGGAACAGATCACGCATCTCGGGAACGAATATTACGGGATGTGATTCAAGATTCGCCTGTTGGAAAGACAAAACCCCCTGGGAGACCAGGGGGTTTTTTATGTTGGAGACGTCATTTTGCTGACGTTTATTGGTAGATTTTTACCCAGACGCCGACATCCCGCCATCCATCTGCCCTGTCTATACCAATAAATTCAACCAACTATAACAAATTAAAATAAACCCTCCGTTGGCACAGATTATGCTTATTTTATGAGGGTGGACTGTACATACCCCTATAAGGGGAATGGGAAGGGCTACAATATGAAACTCATCAGATTTTTGACGGTGGGCATCGTGATATTTGCCGGTTGCGCCGGCTACATCGATATGCCCGGGCCCTCAAGCCACACCATCCTTGCGCCGGAGCTCTCGGATATAAGGGTCTCGGCGCTGGGAGCGAACAACGACTTCGGCATGGTCCCCGGACTCTCGCTCGGAGGGATAACAATACCTGAATGCACGCAGGAAGACGGATCACCGATCGACTTTGAAGTCAGCTATTCCATGGATGACCTCCCGACCTGGCTCAGCTTCGATGCCTCCACGCGCGCCCTTTCTCTGACCGAGGGATCGATTGTACCTGTTGAGGCCTACGACGCGGCAGAGGTGACGTACGTGTGCACCGACGCCTCTGATCCTGGCGTCTCAGACTCGCGGACGTTTGTCGTAAACGATCTGGACGGCGGCGGCGCCGTCGACGGCAGGGAATATCAGCACGGGGAGATCCCGCTGCTGAACAAGACGGGCTATTTCAAGCTCACCCCCGGCAACGTCGATCTCTACAGGCCCGGCGGCCCATCCTTCCTTTTGCCCACCAACACCACCGGAGGGCTGGATTCCACGAATGCGGCGGATGATACCGAGGACTTTGACGGGGACGCTGGGGTGGCCGGGGGCGGAACTAACCTGGAGGAAACGATAAACGGGACCGACATATTCCTGTTCGCCACACAGGGCGCCTTTGCCCCGGCCGTCATCTATGCTACGGGCGCCAACCCCGTCGATATCATGGCCGCTGACCTTGACAGCGACGGAGACTTAGACCTGACCTCGAGCAACAGGAGCGGGGCCATCTACGACTTTTCAGTCTTTCTCAACAACGGCGACGGCACATACGCGGCCGGTGTCACCTACCCGACCGATAACCCGACTGTTGCCATCGCGGCCGCGGATCTTGACGCCGACGGAAACGTCGATCTCCTCACAAACCAAGATCCGGGAGTAACATCCGTGTTCATGGGACACGGAGACGGCACGTTCGATGCGCAGGTAGACTACGTAACCGGTGGAAGGTCGCACAGCATCATCGCTGCGGACCTCGACGGGGACGGTGATGTCGACGCTGCAATCGGCTTCACCACGCCGGACATATCCGTCCTGCTGAACAACGGCGACGGCACGTTCGGTGCTTCAACCGCATACGCCACAGGGGACTCCCCGCGACACCTTACGGCCGCGGACTTTGACAAGGACGGCGACCTCGACATCGCGACAGCCAACAGTGTGGACAACAATATATCGGTGCTCATGGGCAATGGGGACGGGACGTTTGCGGCCCAAACGGCTTACGACGTCGGCACCGGTCCGCTCAGCATCGTCGCATCGGACTTTGACGAGGACGGAGAGATCGATCTCGCGGTCGCAAACAATCTCTCTGACAATCTCTCGATCCTGCTGGGGAATGGCGACGGGACCTTTGCCGCAGAGGTGACCTACGGCACAGGCACGCAGCCGAACGGGCTCGCGGCGACTGATCTTGACGGCGACGGGAACGTCGACCTTGCCACGGCCAACTCGGGATCAAACGACGTGTCGGTGCTCTTCGGGAACGGCGACGGCACCTTTGCTGCGGACGTGGTTTACAGCACTGCCAGCACAGCGCCAATCGACATCGTCTCCGCAGACCTCGACAACGACGGCGCACTGGATCTGGCCACGATCAACAACAATGGCCTCATTGGCAACGTCATCTCCGTCCTCCTCCAGGACTAAGATCCGCCAATTCAAGAAATAACTTTAAATATCAGTGTGTTATAGTCTATAGTGTCAACGCTTGAACAAACCCCAGTCGCCCGATTCGGCCTCGAATGAAATAAGTGCTTGTAAATAATGATATCTGCCGCTATAAGCGCCCGGCAAGTGAATAGATCGATCAAAAGCGTGCGAAGGACAGCGTAATGGTTACGACTAAACGCGAGCCATATTGATAGCGCGCGTTTTTTGTTTTAACACGCTGTGATCGGTCAGAAGAAAGGAACGGTGTAGTATGACGGAAAGAAAAAAGGGTCAGGTGAAGTGGTTCAATGATGGGAAGGGTTTCGGATTCATCTCCCCCGAAGGCGGTGGCGAGGATGTTTTCGTGCACTTCCAGGCTATCCAGGGCGAAGGCTTCAAGTCGCTTCAGGAAGGCCAGACGGTCGAGTTCGAGGTAGTGAAGGGCCCGAAGGGCCTTCAGGCAGCAAACGTAACAAAGGCGTAAAGAACCGCAGGTTCACGCTGACAAGACACCCCGGCCCCAAAGGCCGGGGTTTTTTTACCCGTTACGACCCTCAGCGGTTTTTGATGATGTCCGATACCCTGTTTATGATGTAGTAGACGGTGGCGGCGCCGAGCAGGCTCATCATGGAGTATTTGGCGATCGCATACTCGGCGACATCATAGATCATGTACTCGGCATAACACGCAACGCCGGTGATGACTGCCGCCTCGGCTATCTTGAGGCCCACCGGAAGTTCTGAATTCCCCCCATTTCCATCCTGCATCCTCATCGCCGCTTCCAACATATATGCACTGGACGCAGGGGAGATCACCCTGCTGTCGAATGCGCTCTTGGCAAGATCTATGACACCCTCATGACCCGCGAACCCTGCGCGCACGACTTTTTGCCGGTCAGGCACCCTTCGGAACAGCCGCATCACGCCGGCGTCAAGACGAGGGCGCGCCTCGGAGATTATCTTTTCCCTGAATGCATCGACCTTATCAGCCCCTGCCTCCTGATCCGGAGCCGCAGGATCCAAGTCCGCAGGCCGCCACACGATGCGATTGGGTCTGAGGACCCAACTCTCCACCATGGGCCATGTCTCTGCGACCTGCGCAGGTGTCGTGCTGTTGGCAAAAGTTATCATCGCATGCAGCTGCAAGGCGAGTGACGGAGCGGGCCTGAAAATGTTGAACATGGCGGATACCTCCTCGTCGTATAAATATTGCCCTGCTTATACGCCACACACCGGATTTGCAAGGTGTTTTTAGGAAAAGGCGAAAACTGCCTGCTGAGATCAAGGGTTTTCAGTCACATCCTCTTGGGTATTCTCACTCCTCGGACCTTGTTGAAGATCTTCATGTAGGCCTCGACTGGAGCGCCCTCATCCTCCCAGGGGTCGCAGAAGAGATTCTTGATCTCCGGTTTTCCGATCTTCCCGCCGAGGAGCCCATAGTAAAGCCTGTCGCCCAGGATATAGCCGAGCGCATGCGTGACAGCGAGGAAGAGGTCCATGCGGCTGCGGAAGATCTCGGTGTAGGCCAGCGCCCTGCCCCTCTTCTCCATCCTCTTGTACTCCGTCACCAGCGCGGCGGTCTCGTGCTCGAGCATGCGCTCCCTGGGCACGCGCACGCTCTGGAAATAGGCGAGCAGATTGGCGAAGTCCTTCTCGTGATAGCACTTGCGCTTGTGGTTGATGATCTTGGAGCCGAAGAAGCCGAGCGCTTCATGGAGTATGTTGGCGTAGAACGCGTCCACCACCTCGCGCGGCTTCTCCTCGCCTGAGCAGAGGCTCTTCACAAAGTGGGCCGCCTCCTCGGCCGCATGGTTGAGCGAAAGGTTCGCGAGATAAACGAACTTAGTGCGGGCGATGTAGTAGCTCTCGCTCGCGAGTATCTGGCGTTTGATCGTCGCAAGCTCCCCCTTCGAAAACCTCTCGCTCTCGCGCAGTTTCTTGAGAAACGACAGGTCGCCGCAGGTGAAGACCTCGACCTCATCGCGCTCCTTGCCCAGCGCGATCCTTAAGAATTCGCAGATGCGGTCCGCGATCTCCAGGAAGCTCGACTTCGCGTCCGCGTAGTCGATCTCCCCCTCCTCGTGCTCCAGCCAGTTGAGGTACGAACGCTGACAGACCACGGGCGGGGTGTGCATGCGGCAGTAGTCGCCGCCTGAGAGCCTCACCACCTCTACGCTGTCGTCCTGCCCCATCTCGGCCAGCCTCCAGTAGATGGACTCGCTGTTCTCGTAGAGCGCCAGGTGCCGTTTTTTGAGGCCCGCCTTCTTGAGCTCGCGCTTGAGGTCGGCCGGCAGGTGCTGGGGCGCTATGTGCAGATCGCCGATCAAGACGAAGAGCCGCTTGTCCGGATTGACCCGCATGATGCGGGCCAGAACCCTGGCGGACGCAGCATCGCGGGTGCGCACGTCCGAGTCGGACGCGGCAGCGTCGATCGCGTACATGCGAATGCCGTGGTAGCGGCAGAAATCGAAGAGCGGCTTGAAGTTGTCCCACAGGTCGAAGACCCAATGCTCCTGCAGCTTGATCTTGCGGAGGAAGGTGGACTCGCTGATGCGGCCGTCGAGATACCTATCGAGCGCATCCTGGTGCCTCTTGTGCAGGAGTTCCAGACCGAGCACGAAGCGCTTGTCGCGCTTCACCACCGCCTTGAGCACGCGCAGGAAAGAACGCTGGGACTGATTGCAGGTGTGATAATCGCCCACGTAGATCACGTCCGAGGCTAGCGCCGCTTCGATCATCTCCTCGTGGTCGACCGGCTTCTCATAGCCCTTCACCGCGCGGCGATAGGCCTTCTCATAGGCGGCAAAACCCGGCTCCTTCACGAGGATCGAGTGATCTATGACCTCCCTGTTCCATCGCCAGAGTTTTTTCTGGAGATCGAGCAGCTCTGCGCGTGGAGATTTGGGCATGGCATTTTTTAACACATTCTAATCGGCTGAAAAACCAAAAAAGCGGTCAAAGTCCAGCTTGAGGGATGCGGCGAGGAGATAGTTGTTCCCGTGCGCGTTCTGCTGATAGTGGAGATTGCCCACGCGCTCGTAGCCTCCGGTCAGATGAAGGGTAGCGCTTGGCTTAAGCCTCCAGTCCAGATCCACGAGCCCCCTCCAGCGCTGCTCCGTGGGTCCGCTGGCTGTCTTGACGATCGGCCCTGCGGTCCCGTCAGGGTTCTGTTGCTCCCTGTACCTGTTAGACTGTCGGTAGTCCCAGCCGAACGTGAGCCCGGCCCAGAGCTTCGGCGAAATCGTCTTCCGAAGAAGCGCGTGCACGGATTGCCCGTCCGGACCCGTGTCGGAGCCGATCAGCCTCTGGTTCAGGGTCCAACCATCCGTGTACATGTCGTGCCGATACTGCAGCGGATTGATCGTAGTGAATTCGATTCTCAAGTCCATGGAGCCCGACGGATCCAGGGCAGGCAGATACACGCCCGCTAGATAGGAGCAACCCTGCGTGAGAGTTTTCTTGATCGACTTCCAGTAGTCCTCGATCGCCATGTTGGCGTACATCTCCAGGCCGCGCAGCTGCGGAATCCTGACGAGCAGATCGATCTCAAACTGGTGGTTGGCCTTGTTCGGTGAATCCGTATCCGTGCCTGCCGGCCTGAACCCGAAGAACTCTCCTATTATGTCCACGGCGGATAGTGAGGGAGCCCCCTCTCCGCCCATCTGGACCGCATGGCCAAACCCGAGCTCCACATACTTGGCCGGCGCAAGATCCAGCTTGTATCCCGCCATCCATGCCCGTTTCATGTCATAGCCCGGCCCGAAGTTCGCGCCATAGAGCGTATAGCGCCACCTGCCGAGATACTTGAATATCCACGGCAGCCTCGCGGCCTCCGGGTTCGTGATCCAGACGCCGTCGAGCGGCCTCGGGTTCGTGGAAAAAAGCAGGCTCCCGCACTCGCCCGGTCCCCAGATCATCGAATCGCGGCCGGCCTTTATCGAGAAATTGCCCGCCCTGAAGGTGGCGTACCCGTTCTGCAGGTACGCGTGTCCCTGCAAGTCGTCGTTCAGACGCATCATGTCCGCCTCGAAGCGAGGGCTGACATAGGCTGAAAAATATCTGCCCAGTTCGAAGCGTCCCACGGCCTCAACCGCAAAGAGCCCGCCGTCGATCGGGTGTCTTCCGAGATTGTAGTCAGCCAGGGGGTTGACCCAGGCGTCGATGGAACCGCGCCCGTTGTTCGGAGGTATCTGCGTAGGCGGGCTGTCGAGGTAGGCGGCGTCGAATATGACCTTTTCCAGGGGGTGTATGCGATAGCGCATGCGCTCACCGGAGGCGGCGCCCATATCCACGAGCTCGTCGCGGAACTCCTCCTTGAACCTGTCCAGCACTATGTTTATCTCGCGCCTCTTGGCGCGTCGCCGGACGAATTCATCGAAGCCCTCGGCCTGCCCAAGCTCTTCATCGTTTTTCTTGAGAGCCTCGATAGCCTCCGCGGTCATCCTAGCGAATTCCCAGCGCGGATGAGTCCTCTGCCCCCGCACCGGAGGTTCCACGAGCCCGAATGCGACGAGTTTGTCCAGGTCCCGATAGAGGGAGCTGTCGGGAGGCACCTCTGAGGAGCTGCGCCAGCGGTCCGCGCAGAGCGCACTGCTTGCGGCGCAGATCAGGGACAGCGCCAGGATCAGGGCTGCTAACCTTCGCATACCCCCTCTTTCTCCTCCGCGCCCTTGAGCTCCGGTTTTTCCCTGCGCATGTTGATGGCGAATATTATGACCGAAGGCACTATGAACATCGCGGCCATGATGGCTGCGATCTCTCCCATCACCGCGACGTATCCGAACTGGGCCACCGCCTGGTTCGTCGATTTCGTCAGCACCAGATAACCTATGATCGTCGTGATCGAGCAGAGCGCCACCGCCCCGCCGGTGTGTCTGATGATGTCGAACGTCCTCGTGCGCCTCTTCTCATGGAAGCGCATCGCGATGTTGATGGAGTAGTCCACGCCGATGCCGAACGTGAGCGGGATCGCGATGAAGTTGAAGAAGTTGATCTTGATGTCGAAGATCGCCATGCATGCGATCATCACGAGGCCGACCCAGACGAGCGACAGGATGATCACGTAGCTCTCGGAGAGCCTCCTGATAAGGAGGATGACGAAGATCGAGACCGCGATGAAGGAGGCCGCCATCAGGATCGGCGCCTCTTGCTTCACTATCTTCACCAGGTCGGAGAATATCAGCGATTCGCCGGTCGCATGGAAGGTGCGGCCGTCCGGAAGTCTTATCTCCTGTATCGTGTCCGCGAACCTCATCAGGTTACGGCCGTCGGTGAGCGGCATTCCGGACCTGGGATTGATGAACGCGAAGGTCCCGACGTTGCCGTCCAGATCCTCGAAGTTCCGCACCAGGTCGCGCGGAAGGTCGTCGACCGTCAGGATCATCTTGTTCAGCGACTTCTTCATCGTCCTCAGCCGATCGCCGAGTTTACCCTTGACCTCGCCGACCCATTTCTCGCTGAGCAGATTCTGATAGCTGGCCAGCACAGCGGCCTTTTTTTCCTGGTCCGATGGGAGGAGGTCGAAGACGTTCACGCAGCTGTCCACCATCCTGTCCGCCGGCTCCCTCATCTCGTTCTGCCGCATCACGGCGTCGCATACCGCGGGCCCCTCCTCGGCCTTATCCAGGAGGACCACCGCCGGCGTCATGGAGCCGACCCAGAGCTTTGACACCCGCCTCTCCAGCGCCTCGGTGCCGGTGGTCGCAGAGGAGCGGTTGCGCAGCTTGGAGAAGTCGTATTCGAGGCTGTTTGGGAGGAACCTGTAGGTGATCACGCCGGCCACTGCCGCCACCAGCGAAAACACCAAGATGATCGCGAGCGGAAAATGAGAGAGAGCCTTGTCCACCTCGGGCAAGAGCGCGCTCTGGCGCCTGGGCGGCATCAGACCCTTGAACATCGTGAGCACCCTCTCGGATATCACGACCATGAGCGGCAGCAGGAATATGGTGGTGAGCCAGGTGGCCATCACCCCGACCGACCCTATGAAGCCGAACTGAGAGAGCCCCTTCACCCTCGCTATCATGAGCACGATGAACGCGACCGCGGTGGTGGCTGCCGCAAGAAACGTCGGCACAGCGGTCCTGGCGAGGGCGAATTCCATGGCAGGTCTGGGCGAGATCCCCGCTTTGCGCTCCTCCAGATACCGACCCATGACTATGATGCCGTAATTGATGCCGGTGCCGATTATGATGCTCGCGAGGAACGCGGTCTGCGCATTGAGATAGCCGATCGCCACCCTCGTGATCGCGAACGTGAAGGTGATGCCGATGACGAGAGTCGCGCCGAGGAAAGCTATGACCCTGAGCCTCAGGAAATAGAGCCCGAGCGCCAGGCAGACGAGGAAAATACAGAGGGCGGCGGTGGAGAACATGTCCGTCTTGAGCGTGTCGTACTCCTCCACCGTGGTCACGAGATTGCCGCAGAAGCCCACCCTCATCTGCGGCGAATAGGAGTCCGGGTTCATGGAAGCCGTGATCGCCTTGACCTTGCCTATCAGCTCTCTGGCGCGGTCGACCTCGATGGAGGTACCCTGCGGCCTGACCATCAGGATGAGGAAACGCCCCTCCTCCCCGCCGTAATAGTTTCCGTAGACGGCTAGCGGCATCTTGACGTTGCCCTCGTTGCGCTCCTTTATGTCTTCAAAATTCAGGCTGATCGGAGGCGCCGCATCCTCGGCCTCGAGGTCCAAAAAAAACGGCGTGCGCTTGAACTTCTCGTAGTCGACCAGGCGCTTGACCCTCGAGTAGAGTTTCTTGAGGTCCTCTACGTCGATAAAATGGAGTATGTTCTCCTCGTAGAATTTCTTGATCTGGTCGACCTTGGCGATAACATAGCGGACCTCCTCCTTCGGCAGCTCCGAAAGTCTCGCGTTCAGATCGTCGATGAAACGCATGTTGGCGGCAGGATCAGGGCTATCGACCGTGACGGTCAGCACCGACGTTCCGCCCACCTTCGCGAGCATCCGGTCGAGTTCGACCACGCTCTGCGACTTATCCGGCAAAAGCTCCTTGAGGCTGGAGCGGAGTTTGAGGCCGGACGCGAGCCAGAAAGAGGCGGCGAGCAGCAGGACGATAGCCGCGCCGCACAGGAGCCTGCGCCTATTCGCAAATCCCAGGTATGCGTGGAAAAATCTGTCGAGCCTCGTCTCCATATCAGTGCTGAAACCTCATCGCCCTGCGAACTGCGCACTTTATCGCATAGAGCGCAGCGAGCATCGCGTTGACCGCAAGCTCGGCCTTATAGACTATGAAGCCGTCCGTGTTCGCAGCAGACGGAGGCTGAAATGTATACAGGGGGTTGCCCAGAAACGCGCCGACCGCATCGGGCGAGCGGAAGAAATCGACAAGCGCGAATTTCGCCGGGGTCAGCGGCCAGAGCACATAGATCGGGTAGGTGTACGTGATCGTATCCGCGAATATATGCAGCAGATAGCCCAGACAGAGGAAAAAGAAGACCCTCGAATACGACGCGGCCTTGAGCAGCCACTTCACCGGCGGCGTCGCGATCAGCGGGACGATGAGCGCGGCGAGCGGCGTATGAAGGATATTGTGCGGCCTCCACATGCCCTCGGGTACCGAGCCCGTGAGCTTCAGGGCGATGACGTCGAACATGTGGGTGTAGGCTGAGAGGACCTGGCCGCCTATAAGGATGCATACGAAGAATTTTCTCCGCTCATCCTTCCGTCCCCAGAAGAAGAGAAAGAATATGAGGGCCGCGTTGCCGAACCAGTCATGCAGATGCATGCCCCAGCTCCCCGGCGCGAGAAAGAGCGAAAGGACAGAGAAGACGATGAGAAAGAGAAGATAATAGGCAAAGCAGAGCGTCGTCTCTCTCTCGTCAGTCAGATCGACGTTCCCGGCGACCGCCGCCTCGCACATGAAATGGCCTATAGGAGTCATTTCAAACGTTCCAGTCTATCGAAAATTCAGCGGATCCTAAAGGGGAAGCCCGTATCGCCCGCGAAGGCGGGAACAGGCGCGCGTGAGCGCATCCGCGCCGACGTAGGCGATCCCCGCAACCGCCCATCCGGCGAATATGTCGACGACCCAGTGGTGCCTGAGATAGACGGTCGAGGCCCACAGGCCGATCACCAGCGGAATATATGCGTACCAGACGACACGGCAGATCCTGTTCATGTTCCGAAACTTCCATGCGTAGATCAAGGCGACGCTCGACAGACCCACGTGCAGGCTCGGGAACGCGCCGCCGGAGATCACGGAGAGGCTGTCCCACGCCCCCTGCAGATGGTTGAAGAGGAAGAGACCCTGCAGCCTCACCGGATCCGTGAAGAGCGGCTCTATGAAGTAACGGGGCGGCGACGCGGGCAAAAAGACGTAGCCCAGAAACCCTAGGATGAACGCGAGCGTGAGCGTAAGGGCCATGTGCCTCAACTCGGAGCGCATGTCCCAGATCGAGAGAAGGAACATGATGACCAGCGGCTCTGCAAAATAGAGGGCGTACAGACCGGCGAAGACATCCGTGAGCATCGGAGAATAGAAGCGCTGCGCCCAGAGGGTCGGCTCCACGCCGAAGATCGCCACGTCCCATGCGTGCAGCGTGCCGGCTATGTCGAAGTCCATGGCCTGGCCGGCGACGTCGTGCATGTTCTCGTATATGAACACGATGATCAGGAACGGGACCCAGTCGCGCAGTATGTGCCTGACCTCATCTTTCCACTCCGTAGGCCTTTGCCATGCCGCGGTCACCACGGCCGCCACCATGATCGCCAGCGGCAGCAGCGCCGAGGCCTGGAAGAAGCGGATGCTGCCGCCCATGGCCAGAACCGAGGTCACGAGCATGAGAGCCATCGCGCCCAGTATCACTATGTCAAAGCCCAAGTGGGCGAAGTGGAAGAGCACGCGCTCCTTTGCCCAGCAAAAAAACGCGGACAGGGAAAAACCCTTAGGGGTCATGCCGAATTCAAAGGTCCCGTTGGCGGTTGACATGGGTGGGTTGGTGTATATCTATGAAATTGGAATTTCAATAGAAAACCAAGGGGTTAATTAATTGACAAATCAACCCCTTTCCCTCATAACCCCTCGAATCCATGAATGATTTGGCCTTGGGGAGCCTTCCGGATGAAGATAGGCATAGTCACAGAGTACTTCTACCCCACGCTGGGGGGCATAACCGAGAACGTGTACCACTTCTCAAAGGAGCTCCTGCGCCTGGGCCACGACTTTAAGATAATCACGGGCAGGAGCAGCGAAAAACCAAAGATAGAGCAGGCCATCCTCGACCGCATGATCTGCGTTGGCCGCAGCACCCCGGTATTCTTCAACTCCTCCTGCGGCAGGGTCACCTTCGGCGCCGGGCTCAAGAGAAAGATGAACGAGGTGCTCGAGGAGGAGCGCTTCGACATCATGCACCTGCACTCGCCCCTCTTCCCGACCCTGCCGATGATCGCGAACACCCGGTCGAGGGCGCCGATGGTCGGGACCTTTCACACGGTGCTGGGGGGCACGGACGACATATACTACAAACTTTACAAGAAGCGCTGCCTCGCCCTGCTCGACCGCATAGACGGCCGCGTCGCGGTCTCGGAGTGCTGCGCCGCAGAGCTCACGCGCTACTTCCTACGCGACTTCGACGTCATCCCCAACGGCGTGGACGTGGAGTGGTGGACGAAGGGCAGACCGATGGAGAAGTTCTCGGACGGCAAATTCAACATCCTCTTCATGGGCAGGCCCGACACGAGAAACGGGCTCGACGTGCTCATCAGGGCGTTCGCGCGCGTTCACAGGCGCAACAAAGAAACGAGGCTCATCGTGGTCGGCGACGGGCCGCTGGCCTTCTACTTCCACAGCATCGTGCCGCACGACGTGCGCGAGGCGATCGTGTTCGAAGGTGCGGCGCACGACAAGAGGCCCGACTACCTGGCCAGCGCGCATGCGTTCTGTTTCACCCCCTCCATCGCCTCGTTCGGGATCACGATCCTGGAGGGGATGAGCGCCGGCCGCGCCATGATCGCCTCGGACATCGAGGCCTTCAGGGCGCTGGTCACGCACAACGAGAGCGCCCTGCTCGTCCCGCCCGGCGACGACTCGGCGCTCGAGGGGGCCCTGGAGAGGCTCATAGGGGACGAGGAGCTCCGGGAGAACCTCGGGGTCACGGCTGCGCTCCGAGTCGACCGCTTCGACTGGAAGCGGGTTGCGGAGATACAATTGGAGTATTATAAAAAGATACTGGGATGAAAAAAACCGCGATCACAATAACGGGCTGGATCATAACAGCGGCGCTGATCTGGGTGATGCTGGCCAAGATCGATCTGCGCGCGCTGTGGGACGAGATCACGCGCGCTAACTGGTGGTATCTTGCCGCGGCCGCGGCGGTCAACATCACGGTCATCCTGCTCAAGGCCCTACGATGGCAGTGGCTGATGAGCCCCAGCCACCGCGCCCGCTACGGCAACATCTTCAACGCCTCGATGATAGGCTTCGCCGCAAACAACGTGCTGCCAGTGCGCGGCGGCGACTGGCTCAAGATCTACCTGCTCGGAAAGTGGGAGCGCGCGAGCCGCGCGATGCTCGCTTCCGTCACGGGGCTCGACAAACTCTTCGAGGCGATCTCCATCCTTCTCCTCTTCAGCGTGCTTTCGCTGCACTCCACCTTTCCCGATTGGGTCGTCAAGGGCACGATGATAGTCTCCATAGTAGCGGCGATATCGCTGCTCATCTGCATACTGCTCATGTTCCACCACAGGCGCGCCAGCAGGGACGATACCGGGACTGCGGGCAGGGTCTCGAAGCTCGCGGCTCAACTCGGCTCCGGAATGCTCGTGCTGGCCAGCAGCCGCCTGATCTTCGCGACGCTGGCCCTCTCGATCGTCATATGCCTCCTGCAGATCGGGACGATCTGGCTTTGTCAGCTCGCCTTCGGCCTCCACCTGGCATTGTGGGTCCCGGCGCTGGTATTTGTGGCCATCAACCTCGCGATCATAGTCCCTTCCGCGCCGAGCGGACTCGGGCCCTTTGAGGCGGCCGCGGTGCTGGCATACTCCTGGTTCGGCGTGAACGCCGCGCTGGGGCTGGGCATCGCGCTGTGCTATCATGCGGTGCAGTTCATCCCCGTGACAATAACCGGCGCGATACTGTACATGATCGAGATCAAGCCCGGAACGCGGAAGGAATTGAAGATGAACAGTACGGAGGTATTATGAAAGACAATTACATAGTCGGCCTCATCGGGGCGGGAAACATGGGCGAGGCGCTCATCAAGGGGCTCATGCGCTCGAACCTCGTGCGCTCGTACGAGATACTGGCCTCCGACCTCGCGCCCAGACGCGTGCGCTATCTCGAGAAGGCCTACGGCATCCACACCACGCGGAAGAACCACGCTGTGATCAACGCATGCAATACCGTCATCCTCGCGGTCAAACCCCAGGACATGGAATCGGTCTGCGAGAGGATCAGGCACCTCATCACCAAAGACCATCTCTTCATATCCATAGCGGCGGGAATCGACTTCAAGAGGCTCCGCAAATACCTGGGAGCGAAGCCCAGGATCATCAGGGTCATGCCCAACCTGCCGGCGGTCATCGACGAAGGGGTGTCGGCGATATACTGCGGACCGCGCATGCCGGAGCGCTACCGCCGCTTCGCGCACCAGGTCTTCCAAGCGGTCGGCCAGACCGTGGACGTGCGCGAGGAGAGGCTCATGGACGTGGTGACCGGCCTCTCGGGCACCGGGCCCGCCTATTTCTTCGCCATGATGGAGGCGATGGACGCAGCAGGGGTGAAGCTCGGGCTCACGCCGCAGATGTCGCGGCTTCTCACCCTCCAGACAGCGGTCGGAGCGGCGGAGCTCGCATCGCAGAACAGCCGCTCCCCCCGCGAGCTGCGCGCACAGGTGACCTCTAAAAAGGGGACCACCTGGGCCGCGATGAATCACATGAAGAGAAAAAAATTCTGGAAGACCATGGAGGAGGCAGTCCGCGCAGCCACCAGGCGAGCCAGACAGCTGAGGGCGTAAAGGCGCGGCCCGCCATCCGTCACCTTGAAGATCCGAGAAAGAGACAACGGAGTCACGATCGAATGCCGCGTCACCCCGCGCGCAGGCAAAAGCCGGATCAAGGGCGTGCGCGACGGCGTGCTCATGGTGGCGCTGGCTGCTGCCCCTGTCGATGGCGCGGCGAACGAGGAGCTGATCGAGTTCCTCTCCGATGAGCTTCGCATCCCCAAGTCCCGCATCTCGATCATCTCGGGCGAAAAATCCCGCGACAAGGTGGTCCTGATTCAGGGCATTAACACCATGAACCTGCTTAATAGTGTCGATCTCAAACACTATAAAGCAGGTTCGTTTAAATGATTATCCGACGTCCATCCTCCATCTATAGATTGGATAAAATTCTTTACTCCACATGGAGATAGACTAAAATGGGGTATCCAGACCACAGCCCCAGGTGGGGAGAAGATTCCTCGGAGGAGAGAGTTTCGATGCCGATCTACGAGTACTCGTGCAAATCCTGCGGCAACCACTTCGAGTGCATGCAGAAGATCTCGGAGCCCCCTATTGCCCCCTGCCCCAAGTGCGGCGACACGGCGGACCGGATCATCTCGATGACCGCCTTCTCGCTCAAGGGCGAGGGATGGTTCAAGGACGGGTACGCGAAGGGCAAGATCACTGAGAGTTCGAAGTCGAAGTCTGAAGGTTCGAAGACGGATACAACCAAAACAAAATGATCGAAAAGATCGACAGGCCGGACACGCCGAACCCCTACTCCATCTCCCAGGCAAAGGAGACCAAGGAGGACCGCCACCAGCAGCACAACCCCAAGGAGGATGCGGAGCGCGAACGCAAACGCCGCATCGAGGGCAAGGAATGGCAGAAGTTCGGCAGGCGCACGGTCGTGATCAAGCCGCTTCGCGTGGCGCGCGAGAAGATAGCCCGCTGCCTTTTCAAGTCGGTGAGCCTCCACAGCGGCATAGGCACGCTCAAGGTCGACGTGGCCTGGGTCGACGGAAAGACGACGCGCGACGCGCTGATGCTGGTGCACAGGCTGGAGGATTTCTTGAAGCTCCGCGGCCTCTCCGCCGGGGAGGTGGTGCCGGAGGCGCTCTGGGTGAGAGGACCCACTGTGGAGATGGGGATACCTCACGTCATGACCGAGGCCGGCGCCCTGTCGGGCCGCGACATGGAGTCCAGGCCCCCTGTGAAACCTGCAGCCGCGGAGAAAAAGAAAGGCTTCCTGAAGAGTTCCGGGATCCTGAACGAGGACACGGGCGCCCCCAACTGGGGGTTGACCATGTTGTATGCGTTCGTCCTCGCGCTTGTCGTGGCAGCGATCGTCGCGACGATATCCAAGCTCGGCTGACGGGCTAGACGGAGAAATTATGGGCGATT
>JBAZOP010000033.1 GCA_041648665.1 bacterium
GTGTCAGGCACCTGTTTGATGCAGACGACCGTCTCCATCACATCCCCTTGTAGTTCGGTCCCCCGCCGCCCTCGGGCGGTACCCACGTGACAATCCTGTACGGGTCCTTCACGTCGCAACTCTTGCAGTGGAGGCAGTTGGCGGGATTGAGATGCAGTCTGTATTCGCCGTCCTCCTCCTTTATCATCTCGAAGACGTTCGCAGGGCAGAAACGCTGGCAGGGATTCCCGTACTCGACCTTGCACCTGCCGTTGCAGATCGATATGTCGTCGATCTTTAAGTGGCAGGGCTGGTCCTCCGCATGTTTTGTGCCCGACGCGAAGACGCATGAGAGCTTGTCAAAGGTGATCCTGCCGTCAGGCGCGAACGGCATCTCCTTCGGCGATCCGATCTGAGCGAGCTTCAGCATGCACAGCGCGTCCTCTTCGACCTGGATGCGGTCCGTAAGCCCCCTCCCCCCTGTCAGAAACTGCAGGGCCGCGCATATCGTGCCGCGCACTAAACCATTGTGGAATCCCTGATGGAAGTTTCGCGCGCGCCGCATCGCCGCGCCCACCCAGCTCTTCCTGAGCCTCTCCTCGTATGCGGCGAGCCTCTTCGCAGAGGTATCGTCGGCCGCCAGCGCTTCGCATATCGTCTCCGCGGCGAGCATGCCGGACTTCATCGCGAGATCTATGCCCTTGAGCTTCATCGCGTCGAGCACGCCCGCGGCCTCGCCGATTATCACGAAACCGTCGCCATAGGCGCGCGGCATCGCGTACCAGCCCCCCTCGGCGATGGTCTTTGCACCGTAGGAGACGAGCCTCGCTCCCTCCAAAGTGTGCGCCACAAAAGGATGCGCCTTGAAGCGCTGCAGAAGCTCGAACGGGTGAAGCATGGGGTTTTTGTAATCAAGGCCCACGACGAGCCCTATCGCCACGAGCCTGTCGCGCACGTGGTAGATGAAGCTGCCGCCGAAGGTGTCGAGCGACAGCGGATAACCCATGGTGTTGATGACAGTCCCTTTGCGGAACTTCCCCTCGCTCACCTCCCAGAGCTCCTTGAGCCCCACTGCATAGCCCTGCGGGATGCAGCCAGCATCCAGACCCTTTGCGGCGATGAGCCTCTTGGTGAGATGCCCCCGCGCGCCCTCGCCGAGGACCACGACCCTGGCCCCAACATCGGTCGGGGGAAGGACATTGGGCTTTGGTTTTCCGTCCTTATCAAACCCTTTGCCCTTGAGGCGCACTCCGTTTACAGCTCCACGGGCGTCGAACAGTAGTTCATCCGCGGCCTCGCCGGTGAAGATCTCCACGCCCTCGCGCTCGGCCTGTTTGCCCAGCCACTTCACGAACTCGGCGAGCGACATGAGGTACTTGCCCCTGTTGGAGAGGGGTGGAGGAACTATCGGTATCGGAATCCTGCGCCGCTCGGTGAGGAAAGAGAGCGACTCGTGTTTGATCTTCGGCCCGATCGGGGGATCGAGCTCGCGGAAGTTGGGAATGAGTTCCTCGAGCGCGCGCGCGTCGAACGTGGCGCCGGAGAGGCTCTGGTCCCCCAGATTGGGCGCCTTCTCTATGACCGCCACCGCGATCCCGGAGAGCACCGGGTCCTTCTTGGCGAGCCGCTTGAGGAGTATCGCGCCGGCCAGCGACGCCGGACCTCCCCCCACGAAAATGACGTCGAACGAGAGGTGCATGATTCGCTATAGGGCAATTAACCACATGTGATGTCAAGAGTTTCTGCTTTGAACGACCCCACGGTTCTGCTATCCTCTGCACGTTATGGAGCAGCATGGCGAATCGCTGAAGGAAGATCGACATGACTCGCAGCCGGCGCGGCCGAGGGTCATGGGCATGAGGCGCGAGATATTCCTCGCGATCATCGCCGGGGTCGTCCTCCTCGGGTGCATCGTCGCTATCAGACAGAGTTTCAGGGAAGGACAAGAGACGAAGAGGCTGGCCGAGAAGGCGGCGCAGTCCGGACCGAAGAAGGACATCGCATCGCTTCGGGACGCAGCCCTGTTGGCGCCCCGCTCCGCCGGCGCACATCTTGACCTGGCTGAGGCGCTGGCAGCAGGGGGGAGACATGCCGAAGCCGTGGATGAATACAGGAAGGCGCTCGAGCTGGACCCGAAGCTGGAGCGGGCCCGCATGGGGCTTGGTCTTTCGTACGGAGAACAGGGCCGTTATGAGGACGCGATCAGGTCCTACGAAGTCGTCCTGAGCTCTGACCCCGGCAACGCAGAGGCCCACTATCAAAAGGGCATGGCTCTTATGAGCCTTGGCCGCAGCGAAGAAGCGATCGGCTCTTTCAGCAGCGCCATCGCGATCAATCCCGAATATTCCCGAAGGGCCGAAGCTCCCCAGGCAGCTGACGAGGGGACGACGCCTGCAACGGACGACGGGCAGACGGCTTCGGCGGCCGAAGATGAAGATCAAGGTGGAACGGTGGATGGTGATAAGGATGGGGAAGAGATTCCACTGACGATGTCCGAAGAGGCCGAGGATCAGTTCGTACAATCAGGAACCCTGGAAAACGATTCCATAGGGATGAACATTGCGCTCGGCACGCTGTTCAACTCTTTCAAGAAATACGGACAGGCGAGCCAGGTGTTTTCAAAGGTGCTTTCAATCGAATCCAACAACGCGGGCGCGCATTTCGGCCTCGGAATAGCCTCTCTCGGGCTCGGGGACAGGAACCGCGCCATAGCCGAGTACAACGTGCTCACCTCGCTCGACCCAGAGCTGGCATCGAAGCTCTTGACCGAGCTGAACAAGTAAACAGCCCCTTGACGATGATAGTATCATATGATACTATCATACTATGAAAAGGCCTCCATACAGCCTCACGGAAAAGATATTCGCGTCATCATCCGAGATCCAACGCCTGCTCGGTAGATACGAGGGCATAATGATGCCCAAACCGAGCGTCAAACTCAGAAGATCAAGTCGCATCAAGACTATTCAAAGCAGCCTGGAGATCGAAGGCAACAAGCTTACACAGGAGCAGGTCACCGCCATACTGGACGACAAAAAAGTCCTGGGACCGCAGAGGGATATACTGGAAGTGAAGAACGCGATCGCCCTCTATGATCAAGCGGATTTGTTCAACATCCTTTCCGAAAAGTCGTTATGCAAGGCGCATTCCATCATGATGAAAGGCCTTATAAAAAGCCCGGGGAAATGGCGATCGGGCAATATCGGCGTCATCGATGGGAGCAAGGTGAAGCATGTAGCTCCGAAACCGAATATGGTGCCGAATCTGATTTCCAATCTGTTTGAATTCCTCAAAAACGAAGAGAAGAAGAAGTACTTAATATCATCCTGTGTGTTTCATTATGAATTGGAATTCATTCATCCGTTTGAAGATGGAAACGGCAGGATGGGCAGGTTTTGGCAGCACTTGATCTTAACCAGGTATCATCCGTTGTTCGAATACACGCCGATAGAATCGGTCATTAGGGATCATCAAAAGGATTATTATTCAGCGCTCGAGAATGCGGACAAGAGCAGCGAATCGACTGTCTTCATCGAGTTTTGTCTTGAGGCCATCCTGAATAGTCTATCGAGTTTCCTCGACGAACTTAAGCCGGAGCCGCTCACCACCGAAAGTCGCTTGGAAAATGCAAAAGGGCAATTCGGCAAAAATTGGTTTTCCCGAAAAGACTACATCAGATTTTTCAAAACCATATCCACGGCAACGGCAAGCAGGGACCTCTTATTTGGAATGGAATCAAAGTTGCTCGAAAAGAAGGGAGACAAAGCGACCACTGAATACAGGTTTGTTTGAGAAGGGGTTTGGCGCTCCCAACCGGACTCGAACCGGTGTCTTAGCCTTGAGAGGGCTATGTCCTAAACCGCTAGACGATGGGAGCAAAAGGCGCCACCTCTGACGCCAAAATTGTCGCACGCAATTAGCAGATTCCTGAAGACGAGGCAAGCGCTTAAAATTTCAAGAGTTCTCAGTGCTTTACAGAAAACGCCACCGCACGCCCGCCAGCTGATCCACTATTTGCTTGCCTTTGAGGGAATATGGGGTATTTTGCGTGCCATGGGCTTTGCAGGGAACATGCCGGCCCTGCTGCTGATAGGGCCAACAGGCTCCGGAAAGTCGCCCCTTGGGGCGATGCTGGAAAAACGCACAGGCTGGGTCCATTTCGATTTCAGCCACGAACTCCGATCGATCGTCCGCGGCGCATCAGACCACGACCTCACTGAAGAGGAAATCGCATACATCTCAAACCTCCTGTCGAGGCATGAACCGTTCTCCGACGACAAATCTCATACCATGAAAAAGATCGTCGGCTCCTTCATCAAGAAGAACAGCGGAGCGCCCGGTGTCATCCTCAACGGTCTGCCGCGGCACATCAAACAGGCGAAGGACATCGACGATCTAATAGAAGTCAAGAAGGTGGCGGTGCTCAATGTCGATCATGCGGGGAGAGACGACGACGCGCACGAGACCGCGCCCATGATAGAACATTTCAGGAGAAGCGGGACGAGCATCATAGACGTCATAGTCGAGAACGGCACCACCGAATCGCGTATCGCATCGCAGATCCTCGAGTGGTTCTGACGCCTCATCATCCGCCGCGTCTCGGGGACTTGCGGTGGAACAGCAGGAGCACGCCGCATACGATGAGGGCGGCCGGCAGCAACGGCAAGTCGATCGCGTATATCTCCCCCGCCCCCGCCAACACGAAGACCGTGCCTATGATCAGCCAGAAGGTGGAGACGGTGACGCCGGCGATCAGCCTTGCGACCGCTCCACCCAGGATGATCGCGCCGATTCCAAAGGAGCCCAACCCGTGAGGGATGGCCTTGAACAGGAAAATCGCGCCGATCCATATGAAGAAGAGCCCCCAGCATACTGCATCTATGCGGGCGCCTGAAATACTGCGGGTTTTCTCCGTTCGATCCTCGATCTCCATAGCCCCTCCCACGAGGGGAAAATTACCATATGCCCCTGTCCAGTCAAGGGATTAGCCCGGCGAGGATGGGGCTTGCGCGAAGCCGCGCCGTCGAATAATAAGCCTGGGACTGAGAGGTAGGCGTCATGCGGCTCAAATTCGCGATAATCATATCCGTCTTCATCCATCTGGCGCTCATCCTGTTGCTGGCCGCGGGCGTTTTTCTGAGAGGAAGAGACGATGCGGCAGGTCCTGGCGACGCCGTGAGCGTTTGGATCGAGGCGGGAGAAGGCGCAACACCGAGCGCCCAAAGCACGGCAAGGCAAATGTCCCTGCCGCGCTCCTCCGATTCCATGACATCCCAAAGTGAGGACCTATCCGATCGCAGGAAAGAAACCCCTGCCTCGACGGGCAGCGCGAATGGCGCAGGCAGCGGAGCGGCGAGCGATGGCGCAGGGATCGCGGGCAGCGTTGGAGCAGGCGGCAATCCCGTGCTCGCCAAGATTTGGAGAAAGATAGACCGCTCGAAATATTATCCGAGCGCAGCGCGCCGCCGCGGAATAGCAGGGGCGCCGAGCGTAACATTCGCCCTGAACGAGGACGGGGGCGTGAAGTGGCTGAAACTCGCCCGCTCGAGCGGCGAGGCGGTGTTGGACGACGCCGCGCTGGCCACCGTGAAGAGGGCGGAGCCTCTGCCCTACTACCCTGGACCGATAACGCTGGCGGTCAAATACTCCTTGGGAGAATGATGTTCAAATCGCTTCGCATAGGTTCGTTGAGCCTCAAGAACAACCTGATCGCAGCACCGCTCGCAGGGCTGTCGTCGCTGCCGTACCGTATGCTCGCGATGGAGATGGGCTGCGCGCTCGCCATATCCGAGATGGTCTCCGCAGAAGGCGTGACGAGGGCGCAGGAGAAAACGCGGCGCTACTTCGCCAACGACGCCTCCGTCAGGCCGTTCGGGCTCCAGATCTTCGGGGCGAAACCAAAAGCGATCGCGGATGCGATCCGCGCGCTCGACGGCGAGTCCATGGATCTCATAGACATCAACATGGGCTGCCCTGTGAAGAAAGTGGTTTCAAAGGGCGCCGGCGCGGCCCTGCTGAGAACGCCGAAACTCGCCGCAGAAGCGATAACAGCCGCGCGCGCAGCCACGCGCCTCCCCCTCACCGTGAAGATCAGGACCGGCTGGGACGCCGGGTCGATCAACTGCGTCGAGATAGCGCGCATCGCGGAAAATTGCGGAGCAGATGCGGTTGCAGTTCACGGGCGGACCAAGGCTCAGCTCTACTCAGGCAATGCCGACTGGTCGCACATAGCGAGCGTCAAGGCCGCCGTCTCGATACCTGTGATCGGCAACGGCGACGTGCGCACAAGGGAGGATGCTCTCCGCATGCTCTCCGAGACCGGGTGCGACGGCGTGATGGTCGGCCGCGCAGCCATCGGCAATCCCTGGATATTCAGGCAGATCCTCGATCCTGCGTACCCTGGCCCCACGCGCATGGAGCGCGGCGAACAGGCCGCGAGGCACCTGGACATGCTCTGCTCTTTCATGGGTGAACGCCGCGGCGTGCCGGTCATGCGCCAGGTCCTGCCGTGGTACGGAAAGGGTATTCACGGGGTGAGAAGATTTCTGCAGCAGGCAAACCGGACTTCGCGGGCATCGGAACTAAAGGAATCGATCTCTCTTTTCTTCGCTTCTTAGCTTCTCAGCCTCTCAAGCATCTCAAACAGCGCTGGCATGGATATGCCGATCACGTTGGTGAAACACCCCCTCACCGACTTCACCAGGCACGCGCCTTTTTCCTGAATCGCGTACGCGCCTGCCCGCCCTTTCCACTCGCCCGTGGAGATGTACCAGTCTATCATGCGGTCGGTGAGCCTTACGAACTCCACTTCAGTGCGGGTGACCTCCGTGCGCATCGCAGCGTTCGCCACGTCGCGCAGCGCTATGGCGGAGAGCACCTCGTGGGTCCTGCCGGAGAGCTCGCGGAGAATAGCGCGCGCATGCGCCTCGTCTTCGGGTTTTCCGATTATCTCTCTCGCCAGGCCGATCGCGGTGTCCACGGCCACGATGACGGCGTCGAGGGTCGGCGGCACTGCGGCCTCCGCCTTCGCCTCCGCCAGCCGCTGCACATAGGCAGCAACCCCTTCACCGGGCGCAGGCCGCTCATCTACGGAGACGACCTGGGCCGCGAATGCGATCCCGGCCTCTGACACAAGTTTGCGCCTGGCTGAAGATGCGGTGGCCAGCACGATCGGACGTCTGAGTTCGATGCAAGACATTATTCGCATCAATTGGGGGATGAATCGTCTTTGTTCGAATCCATCTTCGACTTCGCTATCAGCCGATCGATCACCAAAGCTATCTCGGTATGGTCGGTGAGCTTTTCAAGATAACCCGATATTCCGTAAGTGTCATTCGTCTGCATGCCGTTGGCCTTGGGCACAGCGGTGAGAACCAGTATCGGAGTTCCTCTCAGGGATTCGTCATTCTTGACGGCGTTGCAGAAATCGTAACCGTTGAACTTGGGCATCATGAGGTCGAGGATCACGAGATCGTATCCGCCCTTTTTGAGCTTCTCCAGCGCCTCCGCGCCATCGCGCGCCTTTGTGACGGCGTATCCCTTGTAGTCGAGCCAGTCGCCGAACACGTCGAGGAAGTCCTTTTCGTCGTCCACAAGCAATATTCTGTTCGGCATTAGAGCCCCTTGGTTTTTTCAATACAAACTATATCACCCGGCGGCCTGCGTTACAAGCAGAGCTCTTGAAATCTAAGACACACCTCCGATATTGACGTATGAAGCCGGCCGGGATAGGTTTCCCATCCTTTCACACCTGTAAAAGATGACAAAAGGAGCATGACATGGCGTTCGAAATCGGCCCAAGACGCGGAATCTACGTTGAAATCGCGAAGGAAATGAAGGCGGCGCCCCCTCCTCTCTCCAAACAGGAACTCGCCGCATTCGAGGAATTTGATCTGGTGTACAGGACCCTATGCGCCCTGCTCTACAACTATGTGCCTACATCAGGCCACCCGGGCGGATCGATATCCTCTGGCAGGTTCGTCTCCGCTCTCATCTTCGACAACATGGACTACGATCTTGCCCGTCCTGACAGGGACGATGCCGACGTCATCTCTTACGCAGCCGGCCACAAGGCCCTGGGGCTCTACGCAATGTGGGCGCTTCGCAATGAGATCGCCCGCATGGCCGCGCCTGAGATGCTCCCCAAGGACGAGCGTCTGCAGCTGAGAATCGAGGACCTGATCGGCTTCCGCAGAAGCCCTGCGACCGACACGCCCTTGTTCAAAAAGTTCAACGCCAAGAATCTGGACGGCCACCCGACCCCCGCCACTCCGTTCATCAGACTCTCCACCGGCGCATCAGGCGTAGGCGTGACGAGCTCGCTCGGGCTAGCGTTCGGTGCAGCGGACTACTATGGCGCCCATGCGCCGCGCGTTAACATCGTAGAGGGAGAGGGAGGGATGACGGCGGGTCGCGTGGCCGAGGCGCTGGCAGCGGCGGGGACCGCCTCTCTGGGAAACGCCGTGCTGCACGTGGACTGGAACCAGGCATCCATCGACTCCGACATGGTCTGCCGCGACGGCGAGAAACCCGGCGATTACGTGCAGTGGACGCCCGCGGAATTGTGCTATCTCAACGACTGGAACGTCATCTTCGTGGCCGACGGGATGGATTTTCAGCAGATCGCCGCTGCGCAGCGCAGGGCCGCCTCCATGAGCAACAGCCAGCCGACGGCCATAATCTACCGCACTATCAAGGGCTGGAAGTACGGCATGGAAGGCAGGGCATCTCACGGCTCGGGCCACAAGCTGTGCTCCGACAACTTCTACAGCGCCCTGACGGAGCTCATGGGCGACGCGGGCGAGAAGTTCCCGCGCTGCAGCCCCCAGGAAACCCGATGCAAGAAATCGGGCGACGCGGCGGTGATAATGGAAGACTGCTTCTGGAAAGCGCTCGGCCTCCTCAGGGGCGAACTTGCGAAATGCAAAGCCGCGCCGAGCATGCTGGGTGCGAGGCTCAAGGCCGCGAAGGAAAGGCTGGAGAAAAAAGCGAGAAAGCCGAGAAATGACGCCCCCAACGTGGATGCGATCTACACGGCGGCCGAGAAAGGCGCGGGGAAAACGCCGTCGGAGCTGGAGCTCAAGCCGGGCGCATCCACCACGCTGAGAGGAGAGCTGGGACGCGCGCTCAACTATTACAACAAGCTGAGCAACGGCGCGATCCTCGCCGCCTCGGCTGACCTTCTGGGCTCCACCAATACCAACATCGTAGGCGAGGGCTTTGCCAAGGGCTTCTACAACGCGGCAGGCAACAGCACGGCCAGGATCATCTCAGCCGGGGGAATATGTGAAGATGCGATCTGCGGACTCATGTCCGGGCTTTCGAGCATGGGGCGCCACATAGGGGTCGCCTCTTCCTACGCAGCATTCATAGCACCGCTGGGCCACATACCCGCCCGCCTGCACGCCATCGCAAACCAGGCCCAGAAGGAAGCGAACGGCAAACACCATCGGCCGCTCGTCATGGTCTGTGCGCACGCGGGACTTCCTACCGGCGAGGACGGGCCCACGCACGCCGATCCGCAGGCGCTGCAACTCCTGCAGGAGAACTTCCCGCGCAATACGATGATAACGCTCACCCCCTGGGATCCCAAGGAGGTCTGGCCCCTGCTCTCCGCAGCCCTAGCAAAGAGGCCGGCTATCATCGCGCCCTTCGTCACCAGGCCCAACCTGACCGTGCCCGACAGGACAGGGCAAGGGCTTGCGGACGCGAGTGCAGCCGCACAGGGGATGTACATGCTCAAGAAGCCCACGGGCAAGGCGCAAGGCACCGTGGTGCTGCAGGGCAGCGGCGAGACATATATCTTCATCGACGAGGTCCTTCCCATGCTTGAAAAACAAGGGATCGAACTCAACGTATACTACGTCACCAGCGCCGAGCTCTTCGACATGCTGCCCGGCTCGGAGCAACGGCGAATTTTCCCGGAGGAACACGCGCGGGAGGCCATGGGCATCACCGGCTTCACCATGCCCACATTGTATCGGTGGGTCGCCGGCGACTACGGCCGCGCCATGTCGCTCTCCCCGTTCATGAAGGGCCACTACCTGGGCAGCGGCAAGGCCGGCATGGTCTTCGCAGAGGCGGGGCTGGACGGCGAAAGCCAGTTCAAGACCGTGATGAAATACATAAAGGAAAAGGGGAAATAGCCTTCAGCTTTCAGCCGTGGCAAATTCACGCTGATAGATACGAAGCGACGCCAAAAATAACGCGAGCAGCACGGGCCCGAACACGACCCCGATCGGCCCGAACGCCCTCACCCCGCCCAGCAAAGCCACGAAGAGGAGAACCGGGTGCACCTTGACCACTCCCCGCATCGCGAGCGGTTTGAGAACATTGTCCACGCTCGAGACAACCACTACGCCGTAGAGGAGGAAGAGCGCCGCAGCATCCCAGCGCCCCATGGCGGCCAGCACCGCGGTCGCCCCTATGTAGCACACCGCCGCGCCGATTATGGGGATGAACGCGGCGAGTATCGCTATAATCCCCCACATGATCACGTTTGAGAAACCGGCGACCCAGAAACCCACGCCTATGAGCAGCCCCTGCAGGAGCGCGGTCCCTATCATCCCGAGGAGCAGGGCGGATATCATGACCCTTATTTCGCGCGACATCTCCTTCTGATGCACTGCCGAGAGAGGCAGGACGCGCAGCACCAGGGCGGATATCCTTGCCCCCTCGGCGAAGAAGACTACGAGGAATATCGCCACGAAGAGGAGGCCCAGGGCTATCGACGCGGTGGATGAGATGAACTGAGGCGAATACTGGTACAGGAAGTTGGCAACGGCCTTCAGCCCCTGGAGTATCGTCTCCCTGAGGTTGATCACCAGATTCTCGCCGCCGGGCAGAGTAGCTATCCAGGAATTGACCGCCCTGCCGGCCTCGTCCAGGAATGGGCCGAGATGACCCGCCTGAATCTGCTCCATGAGCCGAAGCGCAAAACCGACCATTTTGACCGAAAGCAAGGTAAGCACTAAGGCGATCGGGATCAGCACGATACAGAAACAGAGCAGGGTCGAAACGATCGCCGCCGCATAGTGCCGCTGTCCGAAAAGCCGATCGAGCTTGTGGTAAAAGGGATAGAAGACCGTCGCCACTATGGCGGCCACGAACGCCGGGCTCATGAGGGGCGAAGCCATATAGAGAAATGTGACGACCAGTATGACGAAGAATACTATGAAAGCCGCTCGCGTCACCTTCGGGGTCATGTCTGCCTCCTGGTTTCGTTGAAAATAGCATACGAGGTCCATCCAAGTCGAGCATTTGACATGGCTTATGAAACGTCCCATAAATGGGCCTTCGGGGGGGGACCGATGAAGGCGATCGCAGCAGCCGCAGTCCTATTGATCGCATTGGCCGCAGATTCTCACGCTGCACAAACCGGATCGCGCTATTTCAACAGCGGCGACGGAAGGCTCTCGCTCGCTACGAACAAGGGCAACGCGCGATTCAACGGAATATATCGAAACCCTGACGGAAGCTACGATGAATCCGCCCTCAGGCGCATCAATCAGATATTCCTCGCACGCTACGAAGACCCCTCCTCGCGGATATCGCCGAGGCTGATAGAGCTCATAGACTTCATCCAAGACCGCTTCGCTCCGAACGCTCTCGTCACCATCACCTCCGGCTACCGCAGCCCCCGGTACAACACCAACCTGAGGAACAACGGCGCGCTGGCGGCAAAGGCCAGCCTCCACCAGTACGGCATGGCGGCGGACCTCTGGATAAAGGGGGTATCCTCTGAGGAGGTCTGGAATTTCATCAAGGATTCGGGTTTCGGAGGCGCCGGCTTCTACCACGGGAAGAACATACACATCGACGTGGGGCCTGCGCGCTCATGGGACGAAGCCACCTCCGGCGTGGGGACCGACATATCCGAGGACAACAAGCTCATAGGGATCGTCGCCGGCAGGGACATCTACCTGCCGGGCGAGGCGATCTCGCTGCGATTCATAAGGATGACCGCCTTCCCCATAGGCGTGGGGCGAAAGTTCGTGCTCGAGGAACAGGACAGGAGAGGGCAATGGAAGGAGAACCTCTCCTTCGCTCCGACATTCGCCCAGGATTCAGGCGCGGACTGCCCTTCGTTCAGCACGATAGCACAGATGTCCGGATTTGAATGGAAGCTGCCAGGCGATCTCAAACCGGGCAGATACCGCGTGCGCGCCGACTTCTGCGAGAGCCGGTACGCGGAGATGCCTGCCTGGATCGTAACACCTGAGTTCGAGGTGAGGGCAAGATGAATCGCTGCCGCACCATAGTATGCGGTATCTTCTGGATGGTCTTCGCCCAGCTGCTCTTCGCTACCACATGGGCTGTGATCAAGTTCCTGGGCAAGTCCATCCCAATAATGGAGATCGTCTTCTTCAGGGGGCTGGCCTCCGTCGTCATCATAATATCCTACATGAAGCTAAGGGGATTGAGCCTCAAGGGACACAACTACAGCGCCCTCTTTCTCCGCGCCCTGTTCGGCTTCGTGGCCATGTCGCTCTCGTTCTATTCCATGACCAGGATGCATATCGGCGACGCAGCCACCCTGTTCAACACCCTGCCGATATTCGTGGCCCTTCTCGCGCCTCCTTTTTTGGGCGAGGACTTCTCGCTCGGCAAACTAGCCTTTGTCCTCGTGGCTTTCGTAGGCATAGGCCTCATACTCAAGCCCGACTCCTCGGTCTTCGAGGGCGCCGCAGCATTCGCGCTCATGGCTGGATTTCTGGGGGCGCTGGCGATGCTCTGCGTGCGGAAGATGGCGACCTCTGACTCCGCCCTGATCATAACGCTCTACTTCACCGGGTTCACAGCGCTCTGCTCCGCCCCCTTCGCCTTCAGCCGCTTCAAGGCGCCCACAGCCGAGGAGTGGGGATGGATCGCCTTCATAGGGGTGGCTCTCACGATCGCGCAGATAATGATGGCCCACGCATACAAGCTCGGGCATGCGTCTACCATAGCGCCCTTCAGCTACGCCTCGGTGATCGCATCCTATTTGCTCGGCCTCTTACTCTTCAGCGAAATCCCTGACCTCTGGTCCGCTCTCGGCGCCGCCCTGGTCATAGGCAGCGGAATAGTGATGATGTTCTTCCCGCCCACCACTGAAGATCGCGAGGAGATGCGTTCGGCCAAGGTCACATAGGGGATATCGATGAAAAAAAATATTTCAGCCACCCTCATCGCAGCGCTCCTGGCGCTCATCCCTGCGACAGCCGGCGCTGAGAATTACGTGACCGGAGGTTTCGAGGCGTTCGGCCACGTGGTGACCGGAATCGGCTTTGAGAAATTCAGCAACAACCCTGTCACCGAGTGGACCAACGACGGCACCTTTCCGGGCGTGATCGGATCGTACATACCGAACGTGGCGGCCGGGACCCTGCCCTCACCGGGCCAGGACAATTTCATGTTCTACGTCGACGATGCGGAGCTGGACATAGTCAAGACGTTCGGAAAAAATATCGGGATCAGGGCAGACCTGGAGTTCGGAAGGCTGTCATCGGGATCTTTCTTCGATTTCAACATGCAGCAGGCCTATCTCACCGCCAACATACCGATGGGCAACGGTTTGGAGTTCACAATCGGCAGGTTCTGGGGGCCCGCCGGTTTTGAGGGCAACGACGCCTTTGACAACGAGATCATATCCTGGAGCATACTCACCAGGGCAAATCTTTATCCATACATGTACACCGGCATAAAGGCCCGCTACGAGTTCAACGACAACCTCGCACTCTCATTGGTCGTATCCAACGACAACGTGAGCGACACCACTGCAACCATGGACGACGTGCCGTCGTTCACCGCGCACCTGCGCATCAACTGGGGCGAGGAGGACCACGAGAACACGGTAGGCATCACTCCCTTCTTCGGTCCGGAGAGCGGGGACAACACCCATTTCTCGTACGGGATGGACGTGGACTGGTACGTATATCTCACCGAATCCCTGAGCATCGGCGGCGAAGGCCTCTTCCGCAGGGACAACGGGTTCGGCGGGCCCAACTCGGAATATGCGGCCGGAATTTTCGAGATCTACTACGACCTCACGGAGGCGGTCTACGGCGTGATACGTTACTCGTATTGCAGGCAATTCGACGTGTCCAACGGCGTGCTGAACCTCACCGGCGACAAGCAGCAGATCCACGAGGCGAGTCTGGGCGGAGGCTGGTGGTTCGCGGACAACGCGGGACTAAAGGCCGAGGCGCGTTTCGACTACATCGCCCCTGACGACAACGCGAATCAGTGGAACGTGGGCGCCTCGCTGGCGTTCATGTACGGATTTTGACGATTGATGAAGGCCTAGACGTTAAAGCGGAATGAGATGATGTCCCCATCCTTCACGATATAATCCTTTCCCTCAAGCCTCTGCTTGCCCGCTGCCTTGGCCCCGGCAAGGGTCCCGCCGCATGCGATGAAGTCGTCGTAGGAGACCACCTCCGCCTTGATGAAACCGCGTTCGAAGTCCTTGTGTATTGCGGCGGCCGCCCTCGGTGCGCTCGATCCCTGCGGAATGAGCCACGCCTTCACCTCGTCCTCTCCGACCGTGAAGTAGCGTATGCGGCCCAGGAGTTCGAATGCGGCGCGTATGATGCGCTCGAACGCGGGCTCTGCGATCCCCATCGGCTCGAGGAAAGACTGGCGCTCGTGAGGCGGAAGCTCCGCTATCTCGCCCTCCAGCATGCAGTTGATGCCTATCACAGGGGATGCGGCCGCCCCCTCATTTGCGAACGCCTCGGCGAACGACAGGTTGTCGTCGCGCACGTTCACGACCACTAGCTCCGGCCTCAACGTCCAGAATGCGAAGCCGCGGAGCATGTGCCTTTCGTCGTCGGACATCGCCATCGCCCGCAGGGGCTTGCCGGCCTCAAGGTGCTCCTTCGCCCGGGGCAGCACCGCCGCGTGCACAGTCTCCTCGAACCCATGCGACTGTTTGGGGATCCTCTTGAGCCGCTCCAGCCTGTTCTCCACGATCACGAGATCGGAGAAGGCCAGCTCGTCGGCCAGCTTCCTGTAGCGGGCCGTAACCTCAGAGACGTCCGAGGCTGTGAAGGCGTCGATCACGTGCACGAACGCGTCGGCCGTCGTAAGGCTCTGCCTGATGGAGTCCCACGTGCTCTCGCCGGCCGCGTTGACGTCGATGAAGGGAACCCGGGCGGGCGACACCTTGGCAGGGGAAAAGATTTCCACGAGCCTGTCGAAGCGTTGATCAGGCACCGCAGCCACGCCCCTTATGCACGGCTCGCCGAATATCTCGCTGCTCTTCACGCCGGTCATTACCTGAAAGAGCGTGCTCTTGCCTGACTGCGCGAGACCTATGATTCCTATCTCCATAGGGATACGCCTTATCACGATCACTAGAAAAAATCAGCGAAAATTCGATGAGTTAACTACCCGATCAATCAACGGAAGGCGGCTGTCGACATGCCCAGCGCCAGAATGGGAGTCTTTCCGAGCATGAGCGCCTGCGAAGCGGGATTAAACGCCAGCATCGCGCCGTTGCCAAGACATGGGGCCGAGCTGATCCGCCCGAATTTCACGCCCGCAGCTTGAGCAGCGCTGACCAAGGCCTTTGTCCCATCATCAAGTTTCGACCCGCGTCTCAAACCCTTCGAGAAACAGACGAGAGCGCCATTGAGGCGTTCGGCGCCTATCCCCAAGTTGTCGAATTCCCTCGCAACTCTCAACATTTCAAAGAAATACGGGTCGAAGAGCTTGCCCTTTATTATATCTCCGAAAAATTGAACTATCCCGGCCGGCACCCTTGTTGTCCGCCACGTGCCTAGATGGGTAGTCTTACAGAATTTTTGTATGGCTGCACAAGTCTCTTCCCGGTCCTTGAGCTCGGGGAATCTGCTTACAGCGGAAATCCCGCTCTTACTATCGTGGAGAATAAAGGCGAGGTCCCCGGGCACAGGCGAATCGAATACGATGCCCTGCCCTTTCCCAAGCAATGCAAATCCATATCCCATCGCGACCGGCCTTGCGGATAGATTCAAGCCGCTCTCGTAGGCCCTTCCCCATACGAGCGGTTTTATGCTGTGACGAAAGTTCTCCTGGTAAAGTCCTCCGAGTCCTGACGCGCGCACCGTCTTCACACGTCGGCCCGACGGCAACCCATCCTTCTTGGGGCTCAGCTCATGGAACCTGGACCTGCAGGACTTATCGACTGCTCCTTTGCTCATCGGCCCGCCGTCCGGAGCCACGGCCCGCACTGCGTCGTATTTCACCCTGGCGGCCGGTTTTATACCTGATTCGGACATGCAGACTCCTTTGACACATCGCCGCTGCCATTCACAAGGTTTTCCTACGGAAAACCTTGAAGGAGTGCCAGCCGCCCTCTTGAGTGGTCGCCATGACAAGCCCGCGAATCAAGACATCCTCGCCAATATACAATGAGACGATCTGCTCCCACTTGTTGGCATTGAATTCGATAGTGTCATATCTCGGCCAATCGCTCTGAAGGACGAGGAACCCGTCGACCATCACGTCCCTGCCAAAATATTCAAACAATCGTTCTTTGCCATATCGATCGAGCATACTGGGGGACGGGTTTGCCCAATAGACGACATCCGCAGAGGTCGGGGCATCCACGTCGGTCATCTCATGGGCATACTTGAAACATCCGCTCTCAAGCTCTGCACCGTAGTACTGTCGCATCTGCCTTGAATGAATGCGATAGACCTGTGCATCAGGCTCCTTGACCATCACCCTGCAGCCCAGCTCAAGCAATGCAGCGGCAGTGTGCGGCCAGAAGCCGGAGCCATTTTCGATCACCGTAACATCCTGCGGCATCTTCTTTCCGCAGAGCAGCAGATGGATATCCTCCAGCTTGGGGAAAAAGAGCCTCTTGCTTCGAATTGCATCAAGATCTTCATTCATTGCATGAAAGAAGCAACGATCAAACGGATTGAATTCATCGGCAGGGACGCGATCCCTCTCGATCATCGGCTGATACATGAGTATCGTCTTTATCTTAGAGCTGAGATTCACGCAGTCTTCTGCCGCAACGGGCGTCTGTCTGCCGATATGCAAGGCCGACAGCGCAGCTGCAGGCATGGCAGCCAGCCGAGCAAAAGGAGGAGGACCGGGAATTGTTGGGACCAGCGATTTTGCGAACATGACGCTCCTTTGCCTGATTGCGACCTTCTTATCGGCGCAGACGGGCAAAAGTTGCGTCAAAAGCACGTCCCTGATTATCTAATTATTTCATACAGATAATACGACACCCGTTTGCAACGATTTAAACCTGTCATCTAACGAGCCGTAAGGAAGCAGGTTCGGCACGGATCTGGAACGCCAGGGCAGAGGAGAGGCAGATTCTTACAGCATCTCCCGCAGGGCCGAGGCATGCGGGCCGTTTGCGAGCTTCTTGAGGGCAGAAGCTGCAATCTTACTGACTCTTGCTTGGCCCACGCCGAGTTCCTCCGCAGCCTCTGTCTGACTGAAGCCCTCTATGAAGTGATGACGCAGGACAAATTTCTCCTGTCTGGTCAAGCCGGATTCTTCTATCGCCCGGTTGAGCCTTTCTTTCTTGTCGTCGACGAGGAGTATGTTCTCAGGACGCGCCTCCTCAGGGCTTGCAAGGACGTCCTCGTATGTGAAATCTTCCTCTCCATGGAGCGGCGCTGACATGGAAACGTTTCTGCGCATGATCTTGCTTTCCCTGAGCAGCGCGTGGCCCATCCTCCACGGGAGCGAACTGTTTACATACGTATCAAAACTTGCAGTCCAATTATGAAGATTGATTAAAATTTGAAGTTCGATCCTTCCGATCTGAATCAGCTCGTCTATAGTCAAATGGACTTTGCCGAAGCGAGCATGCATCTTATAAGCGATGCGGGTTATGAGCGGCGTGTAGAAGAAGGTGAGCTGGTCGAGCGCCCTCCTGTCGCCGGTCTTCGCCAGCTGCACAAGCAGCGTCTTTTCATCCTGCGCCAGGCGCCCGCCACCCTCCCATCGCTTAGCCTCGATGGCCGAATATATATTCAGCCCGTATTTCTCGGCAGCCCAGTCGATCATCCGCCGGCCATCTCCCGCCTCCACCCAGCGGTCGTTGAGGTAGGTGTAGAGGCCGAGCATCGCCGATCCCTTGCCGCCCACCTTCAGCTGAAAATGTCGCTGCAGGAGGCCGTCTGAATTTCTCACGCCGGCCGCACCCATCAGACCCATGAGGTAGTGGCTGACCACCTGATCGGGGACGCGCCGCCAGCTGGCGAGCTTGCCGCCGGAGGGCTTTGTCCAGCGCAGCTGCAGGCCGAAAGGCATCTCCGTAAATTTCGGCGCTCCGCAATCATCGAGCATGATATCGACTATCTGCCGCGTATCCGCCTCCGCCCTCTTGAGGGCGTGATGATTGTAAAGCCCGCTCAGCATCTGGTCGATCTCCGGGATCCTCGTTCCCCAGATCTCGTTGCGGCCGATGAATCGCACGTGGGGCAGGCCGTTGATCTCCTTGATCCTCTCCATGAAGCGCATGATCGTCGCGGCCGGGACCATCGTCCACGGCCGCGTCCTGTCGTATCTCAGGCAGAGGCACTGCTGTTCATAGGGGAGGTCCGCGAATTTCTCCACGCCGAGCTCATCGAGCATGTAGTCGATTGTCGTCCCGGGATAGCCTTCCGGCGCCTTTCGCCGGCAGTGCTCATGCAGGCCGCCCAGCGCCACGCCGATCTCCTCGATCACGATCACCTTCAGCGGAACGGAGTTCAGCGCCCGTGGGTGGGGGCACTTCAAGCCGTTCTGCTCGGGCATCAGCCCCCTTGCGATTTCGAGGAGCTTGAGCTGCACCGACTTAGGCACCACTTCCCATGTTATGTTGTCGCGCTGTTTGAGACCCTTGAGCTGCAAGTCCCAGGGCAGTTCCTCGATGCGCGCAACGCCCGCGTCGTTCAATATCGCCTCTACCGCCTTGCCAGGATCGTCCGTGCGCCTTGCGTAGAGCTGATACAGGCCGATCAGCGTGGAGTCCAGCTCTTCTATCGTGAACTCCTTGAAGTGGTCGCTGGTCAAAAAGCGCGGGTGTACTACTCCGGCTTCCTCCGCCAAGCGGGTGAGGAAATAGCCCTTGAGGGATGGGCCCACGCGCTCCCAGTTGATCCTCTGGTAGCGGAGCCTCAGCATCTTCGCCTGGTCTGAGAACGGCAGCTCGTCCAGCGATGGTACTCCGAGGCGGTCGAGCATGAAATCGATGATCCCGCCCTGAGCGCCCTCGCTCTGCCACAGCTCGCGATAACTCTTGTAGATTCCCTGGCACTGAGCCCTCCATCCGGGCAGAGTGGCCCTGAAGTTTTCCTGGCCCAGCAGGCGGGGATGGGGGAGTTCGTTTGCCTGCGCGATCATTTCGAGAACCCTGATCTGCGTGCTGTGCGCCATGTGCAGCAATTTCACAAGGCCGAACGGCTTGGCATCGACCCTCATGCGATCGATCTCCGCTTGGATGCGCAGCTCCTCTGCAGGAGAAAATGTGTAGCGATAGCGCGCTAGGCCGCGGGTTCCATACGTGGAATAGATGCCAGGGATAATCGTGGCCCCACCCTCTACGAAAGCGAGGGCAGACGCGATCAGCGCCTTTGACGGCTCGAAGGAAAGAACCCCTCGAACGTAAGCGGCATCGGCGAGGCTGATCGCCTGCGACGGGCTGACAAAACCCTGACTCGCAAGCGCCGCGTGATCGATCGGACTGTGCTCATCAACAAAACGCATCACCTGGCGATCGAGCGCAGGCCTCACTTCCTCGATTGTACCTTTATCAAGCTCCACGAATCGAGTCTGACAGCCCGACGAAGATGGAGGCATGCCAGAGACAGTGATACCACGGACGGAGGCCGAAGCCGACATCACGCGCAGCTGGGAAGCCAGGTTTGTAACAAACTGGGGCATGCCCAGCCGAACTACCTCAAAAATTATGCGACGCCCAGCACTTTTTTTGAGTTTTAGTCCGACGAGTTCTAGGGCATGAACCGGGCGGGCCCATTATTTCCCTGAAGGTGTGAGCAGGAAGCCAACTTTCTTTCGCGCCTTTGCCTCGGGCATGAGTAGCGACTTGATCGCAGCGAAGACGATCCTGAATCGCGCAACCCCTTGCTCGATGAAGGCATAGGGTGCAGCGCGCCTGAGCCACCACGGATTAAAAGTCACAAATTGTGACTTTAGATTTGTAAGTTCTTGTTTTGTAAGCTGAAACATAAAGTCAGAGGAGTCTTTTCGAACCTGTCATCTAACGAGTCGTACGGAAGCAGGTTTGGCACGGATCTACTATAGTATTTATGCGACGCCCAGTACTTTTTTGAGTTTCATAGCCCGACGAATTCTAGGGCATGCGCCGGGCGGGAAGGAGCTCTGCCCCCCGCTGCTGAAGCTGCTTTCGGTCGGTCACCGATTATCCCGTCTTGCGCAATTATTTGTACGCGTACACTGGCCTTATATCGACTGGCACATCCGAGAGTTTTGCGATTGCGGACTTGATCTCAGGGCCCATCTTCTTCCATCTCTCCACGAACTTCTTCGCCCCCGCGTAATCGCCGGTCGCCTCGATCATGAGAAGATCGCGGGCAAGGTCGCGGATCGCGGGTCCGATCTTTGCGCGGTCGATGGAAAAGAGTCCGGTCTTTTTGTCGTATGCGATCGCAGCCTTTGACATGAGATAGTTGAACTGCATGGCGTTGGCGCCGCCGTGCGCCTCGCTGATCCCAAAGCGCATGGAGCGAAAGAGTCCGGCAAGATACGTGGGCCACACCGAATCCAGAAAGTTCTTCGGATAGAGCCCCTTGCCCGTGAGATAGATCGCATTGTACACGCCGAGCGTGTCTGCCTTGCACTCCTCGATGAGCGAGTAGAGGTCGCTGAGTTCCTTATTCACCGTAGTGTCAGAGTCGCCTTTTTTTATCTCTCCGGGGCCGACGCCGTGCGATACCTCGTGCAGAAGCGTGTGCGCGAAGAAGGCCTCGAAGTCCACGCCCCTCGCATCATCTTTGGACATCACGCGCGCTGCGATCGGCGCAAGTATCTTCTCGAACTTGGCGCGCTGCACGTTCTTGAGCATCACCTTCTTGGAGCCCTCCTGTTTTCTCACGCGCTCGTCGTTGGGCAGGTTGAAGGCCAGCGTCTGCACGCCCGACTTGGTGTCGCCGGCAGAAAAAATGAGCTGCGCCACGACTATGGGCGAGGTGAGGCTCCGGCCCCTGCCCTTGTGCTCCTCGGGGATCGGGAGATTGGCCTCCAGCTCGGCCAGATAATCCACGACCTTGGCGAGCCTGGCACTCTCCTTCGGATCCACGCGCGTGACAAAGGACTCGAACGCGGCCTTGTATCCCATGAGGTTGTCCTCATAGACTTCATAGGGTCCGATCGCCACCTCGATGTCATGCCCTTTCATGCGCACCCAGTCCACGTCGCTCTGGAAATAATCGTTGGAGAGAAATGCCTCCGCGCGGTTTGAGAGATAGCGTTTGAGAGAGCTGTTCGAGGCAAGCTTCGCCGCTTTCTTGAGACTCTCGGCAGCAGGCACGAGCCATTCCCGATACTCCTCGGAATAAGGGATCGCGGCGAGGAACTTTCCCTTGCGCCTGATGGCAGTGAAGTTGCTCTCAAACGCTTCGCGGTCAGAGGGATTTTTCTCGATCCAGCGCTGAAACTCCGCCTTTGTCATGTCCTCGGGATACAAGTTCGCGCCCGCCGGTTTTTTGCCAACGCCCTCCACAAAGGGCTTGTCGTGAGTGAGCCTGTCGAACGGCCCGAAGTTGATCTCGAAGTATTCGTACGTGTCCGGCGCAGAGCTTCTCTCTGAAGCGAGTTTCTCGCGGATCTTCGGATTTTTAGAATACACCTGCCTCAAGAATATCTCGTCCATGTAGCGCGAGGCATTCACGAGCTCACCCACCAGGGCCCTCTGCCTTGAGTCCAGCAGCCCCTTGTCGACCTCTATCTTGGCCGGCGCGAATTTCGCAAGCTGACCCTTCACAGCCATATCCCCCTCCGATTTTATGGACGCCTGGCCAGGCCCTGCCACGGCCGCGGCCAGGATCAGAAATATTATTGTCTTTCGAGCCTTCATAGTCCCTCCATGTCCGTGCGAAATGCATCAGGCATGGGCTGAAAGCAAGCCATTTTAAGAGGATTTTTGCCCTTGATTTGACGGCCGCCAGGCTCTAGCTAGTAATGCATAGGAGGACTTACATTATGAGGATACGCCATCTGTCTCAAACGCTCACCCTGGCGGCGATCGCCGTGATCGTCATCGCCGGCTGCTCGGCCCGCTGCAAGGACTGCGGCAAGACCGTGAAGGTCACGACGCTCGACGGCGTGCTCTTCGACTTCAACAAGGCCCTGATAAAGCCGGAGGGCAAGAAGGTCCTGGACCAGGACGTTGCGCTCATCAAGCAGAGCAAGTCGCTGGACATCTCGATAGAGGGCCACTGCGATATAGTCGGCTCGGACAGCTATAATCAGCAGCTCTCCGAGAAGCGCGCGCGCGTGGTGTACGACTATTTTCTCAAGAACGGGATCGACGCGAAACGCATGAGGACCGTCGGCTACGGGAGAACGAAGCCCATCGTGCCCAACGACAGCGCGGCAAACCGCGCCAAGAACCGCCGCGTGGAGATACATATAATAAAGGCAAGGCCGTAATATGAACAAAGCCTATCGCGAAGTTGAGCAACACATGAGGGAGACCTCGGCGATCGGCTCGGCGGCGGGCCTCGTGGGCTGGGACCAGGAGACCATGATGCCGCCCAAGGCCGCGGGCTCACGGGCCGAGCAGTCGGCCGCGCTCGCAGGCGTGATACACGAGAAAATCGTGGATCCTGCGATCGGCAGGGCGCTCAAGTCGCTCTCGAAGAATCCCAAAGACATGTCGGAGGCGGAGAAGGTCTGCGTTCGCGAGTGGCTGCGCGACTACATGCGCGCGGTCAAGGTGCCGACCGAGCTCGTCCAGGAGATCGCCAGGGTGACCACGCTGGCGCACGAGGCATGGATACGGGCGCGCAAGACCTCTGATTTCAAGGTCTTCGCGCCGTGGCTCGAGAAGATCATGAGGCTCACACGCAAAGAGGCGGAGCACATCGGCTACGAGGAACATCCGTACGACGCCCTGCTCGATCATTACGAACCCGGCATGACGGTGAGACAGCTCGACCCGGTGATCGCAGCGCTCCAAAGGGGGCTGGCCCCGATAGCGAAGAGGCTGATCGGCTCCAAGGAGCGACCGGACACCTCTCTCCTCAGACGGCGCTACCCGGAGGCCGACCAGGAGGCGATCTGTCGAGAGGTGATCAAACTCATGGGCCTCGATATGGACGCGGCGAGGCTCGACCGCTCGGCGCACCCGTTCTGCTGCGGCATCGCGCCCACCGACGTGCGCATCACCACGCGCTTCGACGAGCGCTGGCTCCCCCAGGCGCTCTACGGCGTGATACACGAGTCAGGGCACGCGCTATACGAGCAGGGGCTGCCCGAGAAGAGCTTCGGCACTCCGCTGGCCGAGGGCGTATCCCACGGCATCCACGAATCCCAGTCCAGACTATGGGAGAACCTGATAGGCCGCGGGCTCCCATTCGTCCGGCTCATCCACCCCATGCTCAAGAAGCGTTTCCCTTCGCAGCTCTCCGGCGTATCCGCAAGGGATCTCTACAGGGCGCTCGGCCGAGTGAAGTCCACGCCCATCAGGGTCGAGGCGGATGAGGTGACCTACAACCTCCACATCGCGCTGCGCTACAAGCTGGAGAAGGGTCTGCTGGTCGGAAAGATCAAAGTCCGCGACCTCCCCGGCCTCTGGAACGAGGGGATGAAGGAGCTCCTCGGCATCAAGCCTCGAAACGACGCGGAGGGCGTGCTGCAGGACACGCACTGGTCGCAGGGACTCATCGGCTACTTCCCCACCTACCTCATAGGCAACCTTGCCGCGGCCCAGCTGTGGGCCGCTATCAGGCGCGAGGTCCCCTGCGCGGAGGCCATGATCGCACGCGGCAAGCTCTCGCCCGTGCTGGAATGGCTGAGGACGCGCATCCATCGCCACGGGAGGCGCTTCTCCCCGGCCGCCCTGATAGAGCGCGCCACCGGAGAGTCTCTCAACCAGAGACACTTCCTGGACTACATAAAGACCAAGTACGGCGGCATATACGGCATAGGGGAATGGACCCAAGCTAGGTGATGACAGCTTTCATCTTATGAGGTAACCTTTTTCGCCATGGACAAAAAAGATTATTCGGTTTTCTTCACCGACCACAAGACCGCCGACACCTACTCGCTCGCAAACCAGTTCGCCGAGCACATCGAGCTCTCTCTCGTGAAGGACAAGTCCACGGTCACGAAAGAGGACGCCTACAACGCGCTGGCCATGGCCATCCGCGACAGGCTGATCCGCCGCTGGCTCCGCACGCAGCGCCACTATCGCGAGCACGACGCCAAGCGCGTCTATTACCTCTCGCTCGAGTATCTCATGGGCAGGCTCCTGGGCAACGCGCTAAACAACATGCGCTATTACGAGGAATGCGCCGAGATACTCGACGAGCTGGGCTACAAGCTCGACGAGATCCGCGAGATCGAGCACGACATGGGGCTTGGCAACGGAGGCCTGGGAAGGCTCGCCGCCTGTTTCCTCGACTCGATCGCGACCGAGAGGCTCCCGGCCTACGGCTACGGCCTGAGGTACGAGTACGGCATCTTCGACCAGAAGATCGAGAACGGCTACCAGGTAGAGGTGCCGGACAACTGGCTCTCATACCGCAACCCATGGGAGGTCATCCGCCCGGAGCTCACCTACAGGATACGATTCGGCGGCAACGTGCAGAAGGCGCACCTCCGCTCCGGCGAGACGATCTGCTCCTGGGTGGACACCGACGACGTGATGGCGGTGGCCTACGACATACCGATACCGGGCTATGCCAACAACGTGGTCAACAACTTAAGACTCTGGCAGGCCAAGTCCACGCAGGACGTGGACTTCACGCTCTTCCAGACGGGCGACTATCTCCAGGCGGTGCGCCGCAAGAGCAGCCAGGAGGCGATCTCTAAGTTCCTCTATCCGAACGACGAGAACTACTCGGGCAAGGTGCTGAGACTCAAGCAGCAGTACTTTTTCGCCTCGGCCACCCTGCAGGACATCGTCCGCATACACAAGCGCCAGCACAAGGACCTCTCCGATTTCCCGGAGAAGATCGCCATCCAGCTCAACGACACCCATCCGTCGATCGCCATAGCGGAGCTGATGAGGATAATGCTGGACGACGAGCGCATGCCCTGGGAGCTGGCGTGGGATCTCACCCGCAGGACCTTCGCCTACACCAACCACACCGTCATGGCCGAGGCGCTGGAGAAGTGGCCGGTGCCCATGCTCCAGTCGCTGCTGCCCAGGCACATGGACATCATCTTCGACATCAACCAGCGCTTCCTCGAGGAGATCCGCAAGGCATACCCCGGCGACGTCGACAAGCTGCGCAAGATGTCGATCATCGAGGAGGGGCCTGAACAGAAGGTGAGGATGGCGAATCTCGCAATCGTCGGGAGCTATGCGGTCAACGGGGTCGCCGAGCTGCACACCAGGATACTGAAAGAGCGGATATTCCCCGACTTCAACGAGTTCTATCCCAACAAATTCATCAACATCACCAACGGCATAACCCAGCGGCGCTGGCTTCAGAAGGCCAACCCGATCCTGTCCGAGGTCATATGCTCCAGGATAGGTGAAGGCTGGGCGACCGACCTGGGCGAGCTCAAGAAGCTCGAAAAGTTCACGGACGACGAGGAGTTCGTCGAGGCGTGGATGAGCGCCAAATGGTCGAACAAGAATTCGCTGGCCCAATACATAAAGGAGCGCCACGGCCTCGACGTGGACGTGAACTCCATGTTCGACGTGCAGATAAAGAGGTTCCACGAGTACAAGCGCCAGTTGCTCAACGTCATGTACGTCATCGCGCTCTTCAACCAGGTGAAGCAGAACCCGAACGCGGAATTCACGCCGCGGACGGTCATATTCGCCGGGAAGGCGGCGCCGGGCTACCGGATGGCGAAGCTCATCATAAAACTGATCAACTCAGTAGCATCCACGATAAACGAGGACCCGGCCACCAAGGACATCCTCAAAGTCGTGTTCCTCGAGAACTATTCAGTGTCGCTCGCGGAGAAGATCATCCCGGCCGCCGATCTCTCGGAACAGATATCCACCGCCGGCACCGAGGCCTCGGGGACGGGAAACATGAAGCTCGCGCTCAACGGAGCGCTGACGATCGGGACCATGGACGGAGCCAACATAGAAATGGCGGAGGCGGTGGGCCGCGAGAACCTCTTCATATTCGGCAACACCGAGGAGGAGATCGAAAAGCTCAAGAGAGAAGGCTACTACCCGATGAGTTTCCTAGAGAAGGACGAGCGGCTGCGCCAGGTGATACAGCTGCTCGCCGAGGACCACTTCAGCTGGCGCGAACCGGGCATATTCCAGCCGATAGTGAACTCCCTCATCCACGAAGGGGACCGATACTTCCTCCTCGCCGATTTCGCCGATTACGCGGCAAAGCAAGAGGAGGCCGCGCGCCTGTACAAAGACAAGTCGGAGTGGGCAAAGCGCGCCATCCTCACCACCGCGAGGATGGGGCGCTTCTCCAGCGATCGCACTATAGCCGAATACTCCCAGAAGATATGGGGCATAAGGCCGGAGGAATACTGAGCGTAGTCGAAGTATCAGCAGGTCGGGGTCTTCTTGTTGTTCTCCAGGTACAACCCGATGAGCTCCTGTCCTTTGAGCGTGTCTATCAGGTCGCTGTAACCCTTCTGGCGCAGGTCCGAAAGCAGCCCCAGCCATTCATCGTGGTTCCAGCAGGTCTTGCACGTCAGCCAGGTGTCCAGGTCCTTTCTCAAGGCGGCCGCGTCGTTGCGCCTGAGCGGGATCTCGCCGCAATTGGAAACTTTCCTGCGCATGAACTTGGAAGTCACTCTCTCGAGAACCATATCCTATCTCCTCCTTAAAAAAGTGGTTAGTTATCAGTGTTGCCTATGTCGGTCTCAGGCGCGAGGCTCTTGAAGTCCTCTATGTCCGTGATGACCCTGCCGAGCAGCTCGTCGGTCATCGCGCGATAGTCTTCGGCGCCGCGGGAGCCGCGTGAATAGGTGAATATCGGCTCGCCGTGGCTCGCCGCCTCCTTGAGCCTCACGTTCTGGCGGATCACGGTGTCCAGCATCATCTCCTGGAAGTACTGGCGCATGTCGTCCAGGACCTCGCGGGAGAACGAGGTGCGGCCGTCGAACATTGTGGCGACCGCATAGACCCTGAGCGCCTTGTGGTTGCGGATCTCCTGCACGAGCTTGAGCATGCGGCTCATCCCGTGCAGCGCGAGGAAGCTCGTCTCCACCGTGAGCAGCACGGCGTTCGACGCCTTCAGGGCGTTCTGCGTGAGGATGCCGAGCGTGGGCGGACAGTCGATGACCACGAAGTCATATTTGCCCTTTGCGTCGGCAAGCAGCTTCGCAAGCCTCTCGTCGCGGTTCGGCTGAGCGATCAGCCTACCCTCGTCGTCCGCGCTGATCCCCTCCGACGGCATGAGCGTGAGCTTCTGGGTTATCGGGACATAGAGGTCCTCGCTCTTGAGTCCCTCGGCGCGGGTCTCGAGTATCCCGTCGAAGACTGTGCCCTTCGGAGTGCGGTCCTCTATGCGGAGGAAGGCCGACGCCTGCGCCTGCGGATCGAGGTCCACCAGCAGAGTGCGACAGCCCTTCATGGCGAGGCACGCGGCGAGGTTCACGGCGGTCGTGGTCTTTCCCGATCCGCCCTTCTGGTTTGCCACGGATATCGTAAACATGACCCCTCCGATATCAGAGGTCCCTGAAAACGGAACCCCCGTTGGTTATCTCTTCTTCGTCTCCGCCGGCCGGGGCAAAGAAGTCGTCGATCTCTTCCCTGGTGAGCACCGACCTTATGCCGACCGGTCCCTTTTCCTCCACCGGCTCCCATGCGGCCTTGGGCAAAGGCTTCGGATCAACGGCCGCCGCAGCCGCGGGTGCGCGAGGGTTGCCCTGCCTGCGCACCACGAGCCAGTCCTCGCCTCCCAACTCCAGCGCCTCGCACGTGAAGAACTCAGGGGCGTCGGCGCCCATGCGGGATATCAGGGCGGATGCCGCGGGCGATACGCTGCGCGCGACTATCCATACCCTCACGTCCTCGGCAGCGAACCGGCGCGAGTAGATATGCTGGAGGATATCCATGTTCTCCGAGGCCCATCGGCCCCGCATTATCGATTGTCCCAGCTCATCGGCCGACAGCTCGTCGCAAGCGCACACCGTGATGAGCTTGCCCGCCCCGTCGACGCAGACGAGGTCTATCCGGCCGAGGTGAGGCACGGCCAGCGCCCTGCCGAGCGTCTTGGAGTCGGGCTCTATCGCCGCGATCTGCTCCTGCAGCGCCTCTATCGAGTCCTCTCTGTCGAATGAAAGGACGGAACCGGCCATGCAGATCCTGAAGGCCTTGTCCTGAGCGGGCGACATCTTTTTGATGTTTATCAATTTCATCGCTTTCTACTTAAAGACCAACCTGGCCAGCCTCCTGGCGAACGAGAGGGCGCCTGTCTCCGGCCTGGCCGCGCGCTCGGCCGCTACCCTCTCCTTCCATTTCGTATTCTCTGTCTTGATGCGTTCGGCCATACCCGCGAAGGTACGGGTGACGAAGCTCTTCGGATGCAGGAGCACCACCGGCTGCCGCATGTTGACCGAATTCTGAACGTACCAGTTGTAGGGGATCCATTCGAAGAGGTTCAGTGCTACGCCGGAGAGGTGCCGCGCCACGACCGCGCTTATCTTCTCAAAGGCGGCCCTGGCCTCCTCTTCGTTCCTCGCGCGGTTGATCACGAGCTTGACCTCGAAACCCTCCCGGGCCCTGGCCATGGACTTTATCGTCGCGTATGCGTCGAGCAACGCGGTCACGTCCGGCGTGGTCACGACTATCACGTCGTGCGCCGTGTTGATGAAGCGCATGACCTGCGGGCTTATCCCCGCGGAGAGGTCGACGAGTATGACGTCGGCCCGGTCCTCGTAGACCTTGAGCTGATCCGCTATATTTCTGATCTGCCAGTCCTTGAGCTCGGCCAGGTCCGAAAATCCGGAGCCTCCGCTTATCAGCTTCACGCCGGCGTGGCATTCGACGACCACCTCGTCGAGTCTGCGCTCGCCGGAGACAACCTGCGAGATATCGTAGGGCGGGCTCACGCCGAGCAAGACATGCGCGTTGGCTAGCCCCAAGTCGGCATCGAAGAGGAGCACGTCCAGTCCCTGCTGCACCAGCGACACCGCAAGATTGGTCGTGAATACGGTCTTGCCCGTGCCGCCCTTGCCGCTGGCCACGCAGATAACCTGACAGGATGAGGGGGCCTCCTCCGCCTCCTGCGCACACTCCGGCACAGGGACCAGGACCGGCTTCGGGCGATCGCCCCGCAATTCATCCGGATTTACGTCGGTTATGTCCTTCAACGACCTGGCAAGAAGACGGCGGCTGGCTTGTGCCATCGCTCTCCCCCACGGGATTCAAATCGCAGTTAACTGAAACTTTTCCCCTATTTATCACGTCGAAGGAGATGAAACAAGCAATTGTTATATGACCTTTTAAAAAACCGGGTGCTCGAAGCAAATGCGTCGTCAGTCTGCGCAGAGTTTTTTCGACAGCGCCCTGTCAAAGCCGTAGACGTCGTGCCTGAAAATCGGGTCCCCGTTAGCATCCGCTCGCGCGGTCACGTAGAGGATGTGGATCGGCATCGGCTCGGTGAGGGAGACGTCCATCGGGCTCCCGCGCTTCATCGCAGAATCTATCCGCTCCCTGCCCCACCCGTCCTTGTCCTTGAGAAGGTATTCGGCGAACCAGATCGGGTCGGAGATGCGGATGCAGCCGGAGCTGAAGACGCGCACGCCCGAATCGAAGAGCGACTTCGTAGGCGTGTCGTGCAGATAGACATCGTGACGGTTGGGGAACATGAACTTGACCCTGCCTAAGGCGTTGTCATCGCGCGCCTCCTGCACGAGTCGGTATGAGAAGCTGGACGAGTCGACGCTCTCCCAGTCGATGGACTCGGGCTCCACCTCCTCCATGCCGGTCTCGCCCACCGTGAAGAGCCTCATGCCCATCTTGCGGATGTAGGAGGGATCCTTCTTGATCTTGGGGAGCTTGTCCTTGACCGCGATCGAGCGCGGGACGTGCCACTTGGGGGAAAAGACGATGAAGCGAATATTGTCGGACATGAGGGGAGATTTGCGATCCAGCATGCCCGTGATCACCTTCATCTGCTTGATCGGAGCCCCACCCTCGTAGATCGTGAGCGAGAAATCCGGAACATTGACCATGGCGTATCTCTCGGTGGTGATCACGTGTTTGAGCGCCCGCAGGCGATCCAGGTTCACCTTTATCTGGCAGAGGCGGAAAGGGGGCTCCACGTTCATCGCAGCCAGGGTCCATCTGCCGATCACACCGTCGGCACCCAGCCCGTATTTCTCCTGAAAACCCAGGACCGCCTGCACCAGCTCATCGTCGTAAAGGTCCTCCTGAAGCACAGCCCCGCTCAAGCTCGCCTCTCCGCTTATCCTGGGCCTCTTCAAGAAACCCTCCGCCTCAAGCCTCGCCCGCACCGCGGGGATCCTGGGGTCGCGCTGGCCGGACTCGATCTTCCGCGCGCCCTTTTCAGGGACCTTTGGCCATACGGTTTCAGCAGCCCATTTCCGAGTCTTCTTGAGCGCAGCCATGAGCTGGCGGTATTCGGCCGTCTGCGGCGCAAGGCCCTCCAGCGTCCCCTTCACGTCGTGCCGCTCGACAGCCTGCGCAAGGAGCGCCTTCAAGTCGCTCCCCGGCTCGGGCCTCCGCTGGTTCGCGTTGGAGAAATACGGATTTTCCACGCCTGCGTCGAGGTGCGAGGCCAGTTTGAGAAACGCGTCCGACATCAGAGCATCCCTCTCCGCCGCGATCCGCGCCCTGTCTTCGCCTGACACCGACTTTATCTCCGCACCGAGGCGTTCGATCTCCTCGATGTGATACCAGGAGGGGTCCAGGCCATGATCCGCGGAGCCACGGATGGCCTCAATGAGCCCCTTTTCGTCGCGTTCCGAAGCGAATGCAGGCGCAGGCTGAGCCTCCTCTGCAAACGCGGCCGCGCAAGAAACGTTTATCGCCAGACAGAGGAAACAGATCGATGCCAGCCTCATCTTGCCACCTCGCTATGGTTGAGCAATCAGGAGCATCTACGAAAAAGCGGCGTGCACTTCAAGGGTTTGTTACAGGTCGAATTTCTGAAGGTACTTGGGTATCACGACGCCCCAGCCCAGCTCGCTCTCGATGCGGGCCTTGAGAGACTCCGCGGCCTTGGGCTCGCCATGCACCAAAAAGGTCGTTTTGGGCGGCTGGGTGAAGCCCCTGAGCCAACGCATGATGTCGCTGTAATCGCCGTGGGCCGAGAGCGAGTCGATGAACTCGACCTTGGCGTTGATCGACACCGGCATGCCGTGGATCTTGATCGCCTTTGCGCCGTCAAGAATCGCCCTCCCGCGAGTGCCCGCGGCCTGGAAACCGGTGATGACCAGGGTGGAGTTATGGTCCGGCAGATACGCCTTGAGGTGATGCAGTATCCGGCCGCCGGTCATCATGCCCGACGAGGATATGATGATCGCAGGCTCCTTGAGGCTGTTGAGCTGCTTGGACTCCTCGGGGTCATGCACGTGCACCAGCCTGGATGGGCTGAATGCCTTGGTCGGCTCGTTGCCGTTGACGAAGAAGTTGTGCTCGTTCCCGTAGCGCACGTAGATCTCGGTGGCGTCGATCGCCAGCGGGCTGTTCAAGAATATGGGGACGTCGGGGAGCCTCCCCTTTTCCTCGAGTTTCTTGAGGATGTAGAGCACCTCCTGCGAGCGGCCGACCGCGAACGACGGGATGATGACCTTGCCGCCGCTCTTCACCGTCTTCTTTATGATGCGCTCGAAGCGCCCGAGTATGTCCTCCTCCGTATGGAGCCTGTCGCCGTACGTCGACTCGAGCACCAGGTAGTTAACGGACTTGACCGGACCCGGGTCCACGGCGATCAGGGCGTCGTACGTGCCGATGTCGCCCGCGAACATTATGTTGAACTTATGATGCGGCTGTTTGACCGAGACGTTTATGACCCTGGAGCCCAGTATGTGGCCCGCTGGTCTGAGCATCATCCTCACGTTATCGGAGAGGGCGTGCCACTCCCTGTCCGAGACCGCCTTGAGCTGGGGAAGGCACCTGACCGCGTCATCGTAGGTATAGAGCGGGAGCGGATCGCTGTGCTTGGAGAAGCCGTGCTTGGCTGCGAACTTCGCGTCTTCCTCCTGTATATATCCCGCGTCCGGGAGGAGTATCTTGCAGAGATCGACCGTGGGTTCGGAGGCGAGCACGGGGCCTGAGAAGCCGTTCTTCACGATCAGCGGAAGATAGCCCGAATGATCGATGTGAGCGTGCGTGAGTATGACGGATGCGATCTTGTGCGGATCGACCGGAAAAGGCTGCCAGTTGCGAAGCCTCAGCTCCTTGAGGCCCTGATAGAGGCCGCAGTCGATGAGCCAGAGGTGATGGCCGTCGGAGAGGCAGAATTTGGATCCGGTGACTGTCTGGGTTGCGCCGAGGAATTGAAGTCTCACCTGAGTTTGGGCCCCCTGTCTTGGCGATGCGGAGGATATTAAGATTTTGGGCGGCGAAAGGCAACAGAAAGCCGGATCAGGCCATAAACCTCTCGAAGACCCTGTTCGATATCTCGATCCCCCGCTGCGTGAGGGCGAGCCTCCCGCCCTCTTGAGAGGCCAGCCCCTCGCCCACGAGCACGCCCGCTTCTCCCGGGAACGCCTCTTCAAACTCCTCGCCGAAGAGACGTTTGAAATCCGCAGACGAGATCCC
>JBAZOP010000034.1 GCA_041648665.1 bacterium
CGCATAGAGATGGACTTCTTCAGCGGCACGAACATGAGCATAGGCTCGATCGCGCCCAGGCTCCGCAGGGCGTACGCTGGGATCGGCCAGACGCACTGGCGAGTGCTCGTGGGCCAGGAATGGGAACTCTTCTCGCCGCTCAACACCGCCACCCTCAACATAGGCTCAAACCTCTGGACCCAGGGGAACCTCGGTTTCAGGAGGCCGCAGATCCGCGCCACCTATATGCACGGAATCGGCGAAGGGAGCGGCATGGAGTTGGCCGCCAGCGCCAACCTGCCGTCCAACGTGATGACGTTCAACGACAGCGGGAACACGACCTGCGTGCCGATGATGGAGGGTTCGTTCGGCTACTATCACAAGCTGCCCGCGGGAAAGCTGTGGGCCTACATCTCAGGCCTCTACGCCAGGCACAACAATGCGACCGCGGGGGCGTCGGACGTTAACAACTGGGGCGTCGCCGCAAGCCTCGAGGTCCCGGTCCACAAATTCTTCAGGCCGTCGGCCGAGTTCCAGTACGGCTACAGCCTGGGCACCGCGCTCTCCATCAGCCAGGACAACCGAAGGCAACGCTCGATATCAGGGTGGGGGCAGATAAAGAGCAACTGGCTCAAGTGGCTCGAGACCAATGTGGGTTACGGAGTCGACGACGCCAAGGGCTCGGAGGTCCCGGCAGGATGGGTGAAGAGAAACCAGATGGGATTTGCCAATCTCATGTTCAAGCCGCACGAACAGTTCGTTATCGGTCTGGAATATAATTACCTGCGCACCACCTATCAGGGGACCGGCGCATCCGAAGGGAACGCGGTGTTCACGAACGTGCTGTTCTACTTCTAGACCGCGTCATTCCGTCGAGGTCCCCTCGATCTCCTCCGCAGGGGTCTTATACTTTCCCTCCTCCGGAGGAGGAGGCGGCTGCCACCTTCTCTTCTTGGGCATGTGTATGTTCTCGTCGTGGGTGCCGACCTCGGAGCCCTGATAGAGGACATCCTCCCTCTGCTGATCCTCGATCCTCTGCTGCTCCTCGTCCTCTTGCCACTGCGCAAAGGCGGAAGACGCCGGCAGGAGCATGGCTGCGATTGCGGCCGCGGCTGCGATCTCTCTTATCTTCATGTCATCCTCCGATACCTCTGCATTGATATCGCACCTGTCGGGACTGTTTTCAAGCTATTGTATCAGCCCCTCTGCAAATTCCTCCATCACCGCCCTGCCCTCTTCAGAGCCCTTGAACGATTCGTCCGCCTTGCGGAAACTCTGCATCACCTTCTTCTCCACCTCTTCGCCCCTGAGCCCGAGCCTGTAGGCGGCGGCAAAATCAGAGGATGCCTTGCCGTATTCGCGCTTTTTTTCGCGGACCAGACCCGCGAGGAACCAGTCGAACGCAGGGACGAGCCCCTTCTCTTTCACAGGCGCGAGCCCCGAGTTTTCCTTGCCCTTCCCCATGCCGGCGATCGAAAGGCAGCGGGCGTATTTCGCATGCCCGCCCTTCTCAGCCCATGACCTGGCGGCGCCGAGATCCCCGCGCACGGCGTTGGATATCACCAGGCCCTGCGTGGCCCTGTATTTGTCGCCGCCCGCCTTCATGCCTCTGGTCAGGAGGCCGTCCACCGCAAAGTCGCCCGACTCCATCCTGGCGTACGCAAGATCGATCAAAAGCCTGCCGTCGCCGGGGGCGGCCGCGAGCTCGCCCTCGATCTTCGCCGCGCGCTTCCGCGCCTCCGCCGTCTCCCTCGGCTCGGCCCTCTCTATCTTTTCCCTTCGCAGCCCGCTGCCGTAGAGCCTGGCCAGGATCGCCCGGGGTTGCCCGGAGGGGACATCCACGGAGAGTTCGGTCACGACCTCGCCGCCCTCGGCCACGATCCGCACGTCGTGTTTGCCCGGCTTCACGAAAAATCTGCCGACTCCGAAGTCCGACGGAAGGCTGCGCCAGCTCCGCTCGTCCGCCTTTTCGGCGGCCGACATCGAGATGCCCAGGAATATGAGGGCTATGCCCGCGATCTGCGCCTCCACCTCGTCCTCTTTTGCCAGCTCCGCCCCTGCAACGTACAGTCCGGTCTGCAACGCGGACTTGACCGCCTTCCGAACAAAGCTGCGCTTCTGCCGCTCGGCCAGAGCCTCGAGTATGTCGCCTCCGATGCCGTAGAACGAGTGGGTGGAGCCGGCCTCAACGTCGTCTATGAAGACCTTCGCATCCCGTGCGCCGCCGGGCCAGGCGACGACGGTAGGCAGCTGCACTGATACGAGGCCCGTGGTGACCGACTCTGAAACGTATTCAGGGGATCTGCCCGCCTCGACGATCACCACTATCTCGCCCTTCTGCCTGCGGTAGTTCTCCGAGGCCTTCCATGCGCCGCTCTCGGAAGAAGGCAGCGCAGACGCAAGCCCGCTCCTGGAGGCGGAATACTTCAGGTCCAGGCCATAGTAAGGGAGGTCCTTGTCCAGCTTGCCGGTTCGCCTGTAGTCTATGAGCGCGTCGCCTATGTGCCCCATCGCCTCCCAGACGACGGCGGAGAGGTAGGTCGCGAACGCGTTGGGCGGGCCGCCTGATTTGCCGTAGACGCGTTCAGAGACGTTCTCGATGCGCCTCACCTCCACCAGCGCCTCGTCCCATTGATCGAGCAGGATATAGTTGAGCATCCGGATCACCGGGATGAGGACCTTCTCGTGCCTGTCGCCGGAGTAATTTACCGCCTCCTCGCTCCACAGAGTTGCGGAGGTCTCGCGCGAGATGCTCTTCGGCTCGTACGCGTTCGAAAGCTCCTCCGCCTCGGCGAGCGCGCGGTTGCTCTCATCGAAGCGGCCCGCCGCGTGCAGGATCATGCCCCTGTCCATGAGATGCAGGAGCCTGTCGCGGGAAGAGGGTTCCACCTTGTCGATGAGCTCCGCAGCCTTATCGTAGTCGCCGCGGAAGAGCGCCGCGTGCGCCGCCCCGGCCTTGGAGTTGTACGTGGAGGCGCAGGAACAGAGGGACATCGCGATCAGAAATGCCGGCACCAGACCGAACGAGCGCGGATTTTCGCGAAGGGAAGCGGTGCGCATATTATATCGTGACGCGCTTCTTCGTGAACTTCTTCTTGATCTCGAGCTCGTCCGCCCAGATGATCTCCGATGTTTCGAGATCAGTTATCTCCATCGTGGTCTTGTAATAGACGATCTCCTTGCGTCCCACCGGCTGCTTTATCGCCGCGATGTGGCCCGAGAGCATCCAGTCGGCGCCGATCTGGCGGCCCTTCTGCTTCGCCGTCTCCGGGCTCACGTAGCCCGAGCCCTGGTATTCCAGCTCGCCGGCGATCTGCTTGCGCAGCCTCTCGTTGAGGAAACGCACCTGGCCCGAGTCGAGCAGGCGCTGGCGGATCATGTTGGTGAGCGAGAGCATGTCGATGTGCTCATCGGTCCCGTTGCTGAAGAGGCTCACGATTACCGCCGGCTTCTTGTCCTGCGTGGCCATGAGCTCGCTAGAGAGCATGGACTTGGCCAGCCTCTCCGCAATCACCTGCAGGTCGGCCTCCACGAACTTGTCCGAGATGAGCCACACCTCTCCCGGATCGATGTACTTGCCCTCGGTATAGACCTTCTTCGTGGCGCACGACCCGAGGCACAGCGCCATGGCGACAAGAATTATCGCAGCTGATTTTGCCTTCATCTTCGCCTCCTATAAAAGGTTTCCCATCTTCTCGGCTATCGTGCGCTCCACGTACTCGCCAAGCGCGCGCACGGCCGACTTCTCCGCCATTGCCTCGCTCTTCGCGTTAGCGCTTGCAGACCAGGTGAGCGTCGAGACCTCCTCGCCGGACGCCGGATCGAATATCGCGAGGTCCAGATCGGCCTGATAGATCTGCATGATCATGTCCTTGCCCATATCGATCGAGCCCTTGTACGTGACGTCGGTGACGCCCTTGAGCTCATACGTTTTTTCTCCGGCAGCCGTCGTCACATACCCTGCGCGATTCAAGCCGTTTATCACATAGCCGCGCACCTTGGCGGCCGGCCCCTCGATCGCCACCGTGAACCTGATCTGCTCCCTCGTCCTGCGAATCGCCTCGCGCAGCGTGGACTCGTGGTAAGGGGCCTCCATGAGCGAGTAGGCGCCTCCCGGCTTGAGTATGGAGAGCAGCTCTTCGATCTGGGTGATCTCGCCGGCCATGGCGAGCGCCCGGTCGTAATGCGATATCACGGAGAGCTGCCTGCCCTTGTCGCGCGCATCGCCGGCAGCATCGACCTCGGACGCGAGGTCCTGCTTTATGCGCTGAGCGCGCTTCTCCAGATTCTTGGAAGCTTCGTAGCGGTCAAGCACGGCGAGCGCGTAGAGGATGCGATCCTTCTTATCCTTGTAGTATTCCTTTATCTCCACGCCATCGAGGACCTGTTTGGCGGTCGCGGTCACGACGTCCGTCTGCGTGGATTTTGCGCCCGAGGCTCCGCCGACCGCGCGCTCGGAGCGCGTGGTCACCTTTACCTCGGAGCGAATCGTCTTCGCGATCTCGGCGCGCGCGCTGTCGCCGGCCCACTCCATCTGCTGACCCTTGCCGCCCTTGTCGAGAGGAGTCGAGCCCAAGCCGATGAAATAGCGCGGTTCAGGGTATTTCTTCGAACTGCCGCCGATCCAATCCGGTCCTGATTTCGCCCAAGCCGTTGAAACCGAAAAGATGAACATCAGTGCGGCTGAAATATAGACGATACGCCTCATGACTCCCTCCGATCACGGTTTTTCAAGCGTCTTCTCCACGCTCTCCTCTTCCGCCTGCTTCAGCTCGTCGATCGTCTTCTCAACCTTTTCCTTAATCTCCCTGTCTATATCTCCGCTCTTCTTCGCGCTCTTCCTCAGGTCGCGCGTCATATCATCGGCAAAGTCCTTTTCGATCGCAGCGAAGAATCGGCTCAAGTCCACCTTGGCGAGCGACTGACACCCCTTATACTTGCCCCCTTTTTTGCAGTACCTGGAGACTATGACCGAGCCCTCCACCGTCTGCTTGGAGCTCGCCTCCACCACGCTCTGGGAGATGGAGAAGTTGCGCGATCGGACCTCCTCCATGTAGTTGCCTACCAGACTCCCCATGAACGAGGCCACCTGGGAGCGGGCGTTGAGATCCGCGCTCTGCCTGAGGTCGTACTTCTCGGTCCAGTCAGGGTTGGAATAGCCGATCGTCATGAAGATATTGCTCTTTCGGTCCCAGGACTGCCCCTCCTTCTTCCACCACTTGCCGTCCGGGTCGAGGTTCTGCCCCCAGTGCGAATCGTCCTTTGCGCATGCGCCTGCCAGCGCAACGCACGCGAGGACCAAAACAATAATGCGAAGATGGTTCTTTTTCATGGCGCCCCCCTGGATTGCGTTCGGATTCAGGGCGTCACGATAGTAAATGCGATGAAGCGTGTAAATAGGCCAAAAAATGGCCCCGGGGAGAACCCCCGGGGCCGATAAAAACAGACACAAACAAATCGGTTCATTACTGGGCAGGCGGTTTGTCAGAACTTGTGATCAGAATATAAGTGTATGCATCGGACGGCGTGAGCTGTCCGGCCAGATCGACCCCCCTGAAAAAGAAATAATAGCTATCGCCCGCCATGAAAATCAGGTCATCATAGCCGTCGTTGTCGACGTCGCCAACCGGGACCCTGCTGAAATCGAGCAAAGTATAAGTTTTATCGTTTCCTATGCTGACGTCATAGTCCCGCTCAAGCGCATAGAACTTGGCCCAAGTGTCGCGCCCATACATGATGAAGAATTTGTACTCTTTCTCACCAACCTCATCCAGGTACGAGGCATTGATCAAAAGGTCCTCATTTCCATCTGCGTTGAGATCCCCGCCCGAACGAACGGTCAACCCCTGATACGAATTCCACTTTTCAATCGTCACGTCGGCATCGGCCTGCGTGAGACCGGCCGGCCATTCCGCCCTGCCGAAGAAGATGTAGATCTTCGGATAATTCAGAGTGTAGATATCGAGCTCGTCAAACACCACCAGCCCGTCGGTCGCGACTATATCGCTGATGCCGTCGGCATTGACGTCCGCCGTATTGACCGTATTGAATATGCGCATATAGGTGTTCATGCCGATCGCAACCGTCGGCGCATCGAGCATCCCGGAGAGGTTCGCAGTGCCGGGGTAAACGAGCAGCTCGGATGAATATACCGTTTTAGTCGTGGGCGTTTCGCGACTGCCCACCAGATCCGCATTCGTGGCCACGGCAACGATATCGCCGAGCCCATCGCCGTTCACGTCCGCCACCTCGGGTGCGATATTCGCCATGCTGTACGAAGGCGCATCGGACACATAGCCTATGATCCCCTGCTCGGCCGCAGCCGCCGAAACCTCCGTGGGCACCATGCCCACGATCAGCGGCAACTGACCTTTTATGATGCTCACGACGTAATAGGAGGAGCCCTTCATCGGCTCGCATACTTCATTCATTGAGATATCGTTGATCCCGTCTCCGTCCACATCGCCGATATCCTGGGCCGAGACTACCACGCACTCCTTGCCGCTCTCAGAAAGATAACCGGTGCCGGAGAACGCCGATAGAGCGGTCATCTCAGCCATGGTGGCCTCGGTAACAATAGACGCCAAACCGCTGCTGCGATACGCTGAGAAACCCACCTTTCCCGACCCGTCCATGTTCGTGATCATATCGCTCATGGTGAAAGCCGTTGACCCGGCGTCGATATTCCAGAGGCTGTCAACGAAATCATACGGATCAATCAAGACACCCTTTGAAGCTATGATACTCTCGCCGTTCAGGACAAAGGAGTAATAGTGTTCCTTGCCGTCTTTGTCCGTGTATTTGTATCGCACCGGATAATCCGCAGTGCAGTATTGACTCCCGTCAAAATCATACGGGTTCGATCTCATGGCCACGACGTTCGGTGAACTTCGAACAGTGACGTTGAGGTTGGCGCAATACGGGAATGCCCCGTAGATGGTGTACCTCTTTCCGTTGGTGGACCGGAACGTGTTGTTTATCCTCAGGTCATTGCCTTCCTCATCGGCGACAGAGGCCTCGAACAATGACTCATCCACCGCCTCGTCGAATTCGACGACGATCCCCCTCCCTCCCATGTCAGAGGAGTCCGTCGACGCGATCGCGATCACGGTGCCGCCGCTCGTCCCTCCGCCCCCATCTTCCCCTTCACTCTCGGCATCCGGGAACGTGATTGCGCCGCCCATCCTGCAGCCGGACGCAAAAAGGACGAGACCTGCGGAGAAAAGGAAGATCAGGAGCGTCTTCAGGCAATAGCTCCGATCCAGACAAATGGCCCTGGTCATAATGACCTCCCGTCGATAAAATATGTAACCATCTAATCCATATACACAAATAAGCACTAATCGTGCCAAGAGGCTCAGCCAATGTATCCTATTAACATATTGATATTATTAGATATTACAACCAGGACTGATTTCGGCAGGGTATAAATATACTCTTAATCGCCAAAAAATTGACTATCTGTCAAATTATCCGACAGCTTTAATCTGGGTCTTGAAGGAGCTCCGCATCCTGGTGAAGAGCGAAAAGAGCGAGCGGTCGCGAAAGTCCGGGAAGGCCCAGGGCAGCGGCTCCCATCCCTTGTTGTACCAGAGCAGCACGTCCGCGTATGCGCCGGGCGCCAGCGCCACTTTGTGGCCGCCGTGTTTTCCGGAGACGAGCACGAGCTTGGAGGAGTCCAGATAGCCCGGGTCGATGTTGACAATCCTCCTGCCCTTGACTGCGAAGCGGTATTCCACCTCCTGCGTGAACTGTTTGAATCCGGCCGCAGCCTCCCCGGGCATGAGCTTTGAAAACGAGACAAAGCAGCGCGAGAGATCGGGTCCCATCTCGGGTTCGTAATAATTCGTGTGACTGAAGGCTTGCCAATCGCCTCTGATGTCGGGCTCGCCGAAGAGCGGCTCCATCATCTCGAGCACGCCTTCGATGAGATCGGTGCGCGACGTGAGCAAACCTGCGATAGGTTTTACGAGGCTGTTCATCGCAATCCTTTCCATGCGTCGTGCGCCATGGACACGAGGCGACGGTCGATGCCGAAGCTCCGCTCGACCTCTGCGGCGAAACCCGCATCGAGGCGCACATGGTTCTTTTCCCCTTCGCGCACGAGCCGCATCCTTCCATCGCGCATGTAAAGCTGACCCTCGCCGGTGAGCCGCGATACGCACAGATGCCTCATCATGGGCCAGTCGAACGAGTCCATCCAGCGGCCGCGGAACACCTCGTCCGAGACCGGCTGATCGCGCAGCCTGTACCTTATCTTCCGCGCGCCGTCGCGCTCCGAGATGAGCATGAGCTGGCTCGATGCGCCGAGGCGCACCAGCCTCTGCGCACCCAACTGACCGCGCTGGACCGACTCGCCGCTCTCGGGGATCAACAGCGGCTCCTGCATCAGATAGCCCGGGTCCACGAGAAACTTGTCGCGCCCCATGCGGACCACGAGCGCACAGTGCGTATCCGCTCCGTAGGAGCGGTCGCAGAGCACGGGATAGATATCGAATCCGCTGAAGGAGAGGACCTGCCTGAAGAAGTGCGTGAGCGAGAAACACGTCCCGCCGGCGCCGAGCTCGAGATGATCCTTGAGAACGATCTCCGGCGTTCGGATGCGCTCTTCAAAGTCTGAAAACTCCGCAGCGCGCAGGACCTTGGTGAAGTTCTCGTACGGGAGCCTCGCGAACTCATGCGCCAATGCCGCGAGATGCGCCAAATCCGCCCCGGCCTCGCGCGCGCCGACGAGCCTCAGGAACTCCCGCGCCGTGTCGCTGTAGTCGCCGCGGATCATGATTTTTTTTGATGCTTCTTTCTCCACTTGTACGGCTCTTCGAAGGATGGCTTGGGAGAAACCTTTGCGGCCTCGAGTATCTGCAGGGCGAACTCGGGCATGCCGTTGTCGCCGAAGTGGGATATGCTTTCGTACGCAAGACCGGCCTTGATGAGCTTTGCGCCGAGCAGCTCCCCGTCGAGCAGCACGTGCGCCAGGGTTCGGCCGTACCGGTCTTTGCCTGACCTGACGATCAGCACGCGGCCCGCTTTTTTGATCGCATCCTCCGTGAACCCCGCGGCATCCCTCCCGCCTTCCTGGTCCTTTGCTATCCCGTGCCTCGGGTGGCTTATCTCGGGAGCATCGACTCCCAGCATGCGGATATCCTCGCCCCTGCATTCGAACGTGTCGCCGTCGTCGAAATCGATCTTCGAGATCGGGCACTCCGCGACGTCGAGCTTCCTGTAAGGCCCCTTCTTTTTCGCGGCTGCGTAGGCTGGAAGAGAGACGAGCAGGAATGCCGACGTCAAGGCCGAGCAGAAAATAATTTTGAAGGATCGCTTCATGCGAATATCCTCTCGCACTCGTCGAGCGCCGCGTCCGCATCAACGACCGCCGTCACTCCCTTTATCTCCCAGGTCCCTATGCCGATGACCGGTTTCCCCGCTGCGCGAGACATGGCGATCTCGGAGAGGGTGCCGTACGCGCCGCCGATCGCGATCACGGCCTGCGCCGTGTGGGCGATGATGGCGTTCCTGGCGTAACCCATGTTGGTCGCGATCGATATGTCGACGTAGCGGTTCGCCGAAGAGGCGTCCGCGTGCGGCACGACGCCCACCACCGTCCCCCCGGCCTTGGACGCGCCCTTGCTCGCCGCCTCCATCACGCCGGAGAGCCCTCCGGTCACCAGCACCCAGCCACGCCTCCCGATGAGCTCGCCGACCCTCTCAGCTATCTCGGCTTCCTTGAGGGATGCCTTCGACCCGCCGATCACCCCGATTATCGTCTTTCTCATCTTCCCTCCGCATCCAGTCTTTTGTCCGCAAGCGCGCGCCATATCCTAAGAGGGATGCTCCGCCTTATGTCAATCGCCTTGTGCGGGCACGCCTCGTGGCAGCAGAAACACTCTATGCACCTGCGCTTCGCTATCTTCGGCGCGCGTGACTCGTCGGGCCAGTCTATCGCCGCCACGGGGCACGATCGGACGCACAGCCCGCAGAGGAGACACCTTGCGCGCGATATACTCGGCTCCGCCTTCAGGCGTTTCCATATGATCCTCGTGACGAAGTGGGATATCCGCCAGTCGCGCACCCCCCTGACGTAGGTCGCCGGCAAAAGGAAACCGGCCGGCCTCAGCGCGTCGATCGGGTCTCCCACTGCGGCGGCTCCGTCGCACTCGCGCCATAACCCCAGAGAGACCGCGGCCCTGACGGTGTCCACCTCCATGGGCGCCACTCCCACGAGCACGCAGCATGCCCAGTCCACCGCGTGCATGTTTACGCCGGCGGCTATGACTCCGAGATTCTTGAGGGGCCCGCCCGAGGGACCGTTGCCCTCCATCGCTACCACGCCGTCTATGATGCTGAGCGCTGGCTTCACGGCCTCCGCGAGCCTGACGCACATCTCTGAGAACTCGTACGGCTTCGGGTTCTTCGCGTGAAGCGCCGACTTCTGAAGCCCGCATATGCAGCCGTACATGTTTTTCACGGCCAGCGTCATCACCGTGAGGCTGTGGGTCTTGAGCTTGGGAAGATTCACGATGACGTCGGCGGCCAGGGGGACCTTTGATATGAGGAAGCCCGCGCGCTCATCGCTGCCCGCCGCTTCGAAGGGTTTCTCTATCAGCCCCTCGCGCCTGCAGGCCTCCCTGATGCCCGTGACCTCCCAGACCTGATCCCTCGGATGCACGCCGTTCGAGCTGTCGCCCACCCACACCTCTGCTCCGGCCTTCTTGAATATCCTGCCGGCTGCAGCGACGAACTCGGGATGCGTGGTCGTCGCCATCGAGACCGCGAACGCGCCGAGCATGTTGGGCTTGAGCAAAACTCTCTTTCCGCGCACCGCCGCGAGATCGAACCCGGCTGCGTCGATCGCCCTGCGGATAGAGGCCTCCAGAGAGATCGGCTCGTAATCCCTCTGCCCTATGAACGCCACTTTGTGCTGCATGCGCCCGATAATGCCCTGCTGCATCGCAGAATACAAGCGATCAACTAGGAGGTGAGAAGTCTGAGGGCCTCGGAGTATTTCTCGGCGGTCTTTGCCACCACTTCGGGCGGGAGCTCGGGCGCGGGCGGCTTTTTGTCCCAGCCGCTGGCCACGAGCCAGTCGCGCACGTACTGCTTGTCGAAGGATGGCTGCGCGCGCCCCGGGGCATAGCCGGCCACGGGCCAGAAACGCGAGGAGTCCGGGGTGAGGACCTCATCGATGAGGATGAGCTTATCGCCCAGGATGCCGAACTCGAACTTGGTGTCCGCGATGATGATCCCGCGCTCGCGCGCGTAGGCCGCAGACTCCTCGTAGATGCGGATCGATACGTCGCGAACGCGCCCTGCCAGATCGCGGCCTATGAGCTTTGCGGCCTTTTCAAATGAGATATTCTCGTCGTGCAGCCCGATCTCCGCCTTTGTGGATGGAGTGAATATGGTCTCAGGAAGCTTGTCCGACTCCTTGAGCCCCTTCGGCAGTTCCATGCCGCAGATCGCGCCCGTCCTCTGATAGTCCTTCCAGCCGGAGCCGGAGATGTAGCCGCGCACGATCGCCTCGACCGGCAGGGAGCAGGCCTTCTTCACCACCATGGCGCGCTCGCCTATCCTGTGCACCCATTCCTTGTCCTTGACCACGTCCGAGAGCGTGCGCCCGCTCACGTGGTTTGGAATGATGGAGCGGGTGCGATCGAACCAAAATCGCGACATGTTCGTGAGTATCTCTCCCTTGCGCGGGATAGGAGTCGGCAGCACAACGTCGAAGGTGGAGATGCGGTCGGTGGCGATGATGAGCAGCTCGTCGCCCAGATCGTAGATGTCGCGGACCTTGCCTCGCGCCTTGAGTTTCAAACCCGGAATCTCGGTCTTCACGAGCACGTCTGCCATATGGATCTCCTTTATCTCTGCGCGCCATGAGGGACTCGAACCCCCGACCCCCTGGTTCGAAGCCAGGTGCTCTATCCACTGAGCTAATGGCGCAAACTAAAGGCCCCTGCGCTATACAGCAGGGGCCTTGAAGGTTCCACAAAAATCATACGCCATCAGCAGGTGCATTCGAGCGTACAGCCTCCCGTCGCATCCTCCACAAGCGTGCAGGTCAAATTCTGGCCACCGCAGACCGCTGTGATCTGACCTCCACAGGTATTCGGAGTAATCCCCGTGCTCACGACATTGGTGCACTCGCCGAAAGTCGTCATGTTCACCGTAAACGTCGTGAGATCAGCCGACGCCGTCATAGTGCCGGTAAATACCGAACTATCGGCGGCAGTGCAGGTTGTCCAGGTAAGCGTGCTCTCCGCAAGATCCACCACCACGTTGCCCGAGACCGGGCAGGGGCAATCGGTTTGAACCTGGGTGATGCACTGTTGAATCGTCGCATCCTCTATTATCGTTCCAAACGAATCGAATGACCGGATGGCCGCTTCTTCCGCAGCAGTGCAGTCCGTGCTGCTGCTTCCTCCGCAGCCGATAAAGGAAGCCATGCAAAGCAGCATTGCAACGATCGCGATCCTCTTCATACCCCCTCCTTTGTCAGTTTTTTCAGTTTTAAGCCCTGCGGAATCTTCTGTCAATCACGGTTTCCGTAGGCCGCGGTGACCGTTGTGGCGATCCCGCCCCTGACGTTGAAATGCGCCTTCACCTCGATCCAGCGCGGCGATATCTTCGCCACGATATCGTTGAGGATTTGGTTGGTCACCGCCTCGTGGTATGCGCCCTCGTCGCGATAGCTCCACAGGTACAATTTCAGAGACTTGAGCTCCACACAGAGCTTCGCGGGGACATATCTTATAATGATGCGGGCGAAGTCCGGCTGCCCGGTCATGGGGCAGAGGCAGGTGAACTCCGGGCAATCCATCTCGATCTCGTAGGGACGCTCGGAGTTCGGATTGGGAAACACCGCCAGTTCTTTTGAAGGCTCAGTAGGCATATTTTTACCAGATGCAGCTCTCCGGCTCCGTGGCCACCAGATCGTTGTACTCGGTGAACGTCCCTTCCTTTATGAGCCCCCCCTCGAACTCCACGGTGTAAATCCGCCAGTACTCGTAGGAGTTGGGGTTCGCCGACGGGATCTCGAAGGTCTTGCCTATGCCAGCGCCCTGCACCGACACGACGGCCCTCACCGGGTTGCCCTCCAGGTCCACGCTCTCCTGATTGATCAGCCCGTCGCCGGCGAATTTCGGAACGTAGAAGCAGTATAAGCCGTCGAACACGGCGGGCATAACGGTCGTGACCTCCGGGCCGTAAGAGAAGCGGTCGTCCGTATCAAGAGCTATGTACGGAGCGGTGGCGAGCGCGCCCTGGTCGTTATAGAAGATGTGGACGTTCTCGCTGCGCGTGTGGCTGTCTATGTCGCGAGGATCCTTGCCCCAGGTGAGGGTCGTGGTGAGAAGCGGGCTGTCGAACACGAAATCGCCGATGGAGTAGCAGCCGTTGGCAGGGCACGAGTCCACGGGAAACGAGACGTTCACGTCGGGCGACGTCCCTGTGATGTAGTCGGCGACCTCTATCCATCGAGTGCTGTCGCCGACCCTGCATGTGTAGCCCAGCCCCACGGGTGCCGGCACGCAGAAGTTTCCCGCCTCCGCTATCTGCGACTCCGTCCTCCATCCTGCGCCTATGCAGCCGGCGGTGACCAGATTGCCCGCGATCTCCACCGGCTCGCCGGAGACGTTGCCGGTGAGGCAGGCGCTCTGTTTGAATTCCCCGGCGTGAATCCAGCTTATGTGGTCGACCTCGCCCTGATAATACTGGTTCGCGCCCGCAACACCCGGCGGCGTGCCCCCGCAATTTTTCGTAAACTGGCCCGTGTTGTATTCGTTCCATTCGGCGGTGTCGGTTGCAAACCTCCAGCCCGGCAGGGAAGCCGGTTTCGCCTGACACTCAGACGAAGCGCCGTAGACGGGGATGCGCACCGTAACCGTCTTGCCCGCGCACACGGAGAGGGGCACCCCGTTCTGATCGCAATATATCTCCATGAGCGCGCTCGACACCGATATGCCCCTGGTGAGGCCATCGACCTTGAGCGAGAGGAACGAATTGGGCGCCTCGTCCGGCATCTCGACCGCAGAGACGTCGATGGGCGTGAACGAGCAGTTGATCGTGCCTGAGACCGCCACGCCGCTCGCGTCGCACAACTCGCTCGCATCGAACGTGAGACTGGAGCCGGTGTTCGCGGGGTCCAGAGCCTCTCCGCCCGTCTCAGCGTCAGGGACCGCCACCGGCTCGCCGCGGGCGGCTAGGACCGTGGGCGTGATCGGCGTCAGAGACTTGGCTATGACGAGTATCTCGCGGCACTTCTCCACGTAGCCCGTTGCGTTGAAGCAGAACACCCGGGAGGCCGCCTCGATACCCGACGCCGTGTACCAACCCTGGGTATTGGCGGTGGCGATGAGTGCGCCGTCGAGGGTGACCGTGGCGCCGACGGTGATGCCCACATCGCTCTCGTCGACTACGCTGCCCTGTATGCAGCCCATGGTCGCACCGCCGCAGATGTCGTCGTCCACGCCGGCGCCGCCCCCTCCACCGCCGCCGTTGTCGTCAGTGGTCGTCTTGCAGGTGAAGAAGAGGGCCGAGAACAGGATTATGACCGCGGCCGTGATTAATTTGCGAAATCCCATAATTATTTGATCGGCGCGTCCACCTGCCGGGCGATCACGCCCGCCTCGGAGAGGAGCCGCAGCGGCACCTCGGCGATGGTGTAGGCCTTGTCGTAGACTACCTCCGCAAGCCCGGAGTTGATGATCATCTTGGTGCAGATGAGGCACGGCGAATAGGTGGTGTAGATCGTGCCGCCCTTGATGGAGACCCCGTGGTACGCGGCCTGGACGATGGCGTTCTCCTCGGCGTGAGAGCAGAGGCATTCGTCCAGTTTCTCGCCCGAGGCGCCGAAGCGGTTGCAGCGCGGACAGCCGCCCTCGTTGCAGTTTTTGATCCCGCGCGGAGTGCCGTTGTAGCCCGTGGATATGATGCGGCGGTCTCTCACGATCACGGCCGCGATCTTGCGCTTGATGCAGTTCCCGCGCAGGGCTACGACCTTGGCGATGTTCATGAAGTACTCGTCCCACGAGAGGCGCTTGCTGTCCGCGGCGAGAGCCTGGACCACCTGGCGCACCTGCTCCTTGAGCTCATCGACCGTGCCGTTGTTGAAGACGACCGCGTCCGCCATGGCCGCGGTGCGATTGAGCTGCTGCGTGGTCGGATCGGGCGTCGACGCCTCGCGCGCCTCGTACTCCAAAAACTGCTCGTACGTGGAGGGGTCGCTCTCGCGGCCGCGCGATTTCATGCGCGCGAAACGCACCTCGGGGTCCGCCTCGATGGATATCAGATGAAAATCGCGGCGGCGCCTGAGCACCTCCACCTCGAACGGGTTCCTTATGGAGTCCACGATCGCATGCGCCTCGGGCGACAGCTTCGCCAGCGTCCTCTCGGCCAGCGCGCCGGCCCCGTGGGCGGCCCTCATCTCGTTGCCGATCTCGATGAGCGCCTCGCGCGTGACCTTCTTGCCGCGGTCCGTGAGCTCGTCGCGCAGGATATCCGAGAGCGAGTGATACTCGTAGCCGCTGTCGGTGAGGAAGCGCGCCACCTCTCCCTTGCCCGAACAGTTCTTCCCTGTGAGCCCTATGATCATGGACGGCCGATCTATCAGAAAGAGACGTGCTTGACAACCGGTAAGCCTTGTCTAGAATTCGTCCGCCATGATCGTCGTGGAACACATAAAGAAGCATTTCGGCCATGTCCGGGCGCTCGACGACATAAGCTTCGAGATCGCCCGCGGCGAGGTCGTGGGCCTGCTCGGCCCCAACGGCGCAGGCAAGACCACGACCATGCGGATAGTGACCGGTTTTCTCGCCCCGAACAGCGGCTTCGCCACAATCGCAGGCATAGAGGTGGGCGAGGACGCGATCGAGGCGCGCAGGCGCATCGGATATCTGCCTGAAAACGCCCCCCTGTACACCGACCTCGAGGTGATCGAGCATCTGGACTACGTGGGGAAGCTCAGGGGCATGGCCGGCGCGGAGCGCACACGGAGGATCTCCGAAGTGGTCGAGACCTGCGGACTCTCCCAAGTCTCCGGCCGCAGCGTGGGCCACCTGTCCAAAGGCTTTCGCCAGCGCGTGGGCCTAGCCGCAGCCATGCTCCACAGGCCAGAGATACTTATCCTCGACGAGCCCACGTCAGGGCTCGACCCGAACCAGATCGCCGAGATCCGGTCGCTCATCCGAGAGATCGGACGCGAACGCACGGTAGTGCTCTCCACACATATAATGCAGGAGGTCGAAGCGACCTGCTCGAGGGCGATAATAATAAACGCCGGCCGCATAGTGGGACAGGGCACCATCGAAGAGCTCATGAGCTCCCCTGCCGGCCGATCGCAGTACACCATAGCCGCGCGCGCCAGCCGCGAGAGGATAGTGAACGAGCTCGCCAAGCTCTCCGGCGTCTCGTTCCACGAATGGCTCTCCAGTCCCGCGGACGAGAGGCAGAGGCTCTCGCTCGACAGCGAGGACGGCAAGGACCGCTCCGAAGAGATATTCCGCTGGGCGGCGGACAACGGCATCACCCTCTCCGAGCTGATGAGAAACAGCGCATCGCTGGAAACGGTTTTCAGGGAGTTGACGCAAAAATTATGAACAACACTTTGACGATCGCATGGCGCGAATACAGGGCCTACTTCACAAGCCCCATCGCCTACGTCTACCTCACGGTCTTCCTCGTTGCGGTGAACTGGCTCTTCTTCCGCGGGTTCTTCATCATGGGCGAGGCCAGCATGCGCGAGCTCTACGACATGCTGCCGTGGATATTCCTCTTCTTCGTCCCGTGCGTCACGATGGGGAAATGGGCGGAGGAGCGCAGGCAGGGGACCCTCGAGATCATCCTGACCTTGCCTGTGCGCGACATCGAGATAGTGATCGGGAAATTCCTGGCCAGCCTCTCGCTCATCGCCACCGCGCTGGCGCTCACGCTGCCGGCCGCGCTCACGGTCGCGCTCATAGGCAATATGGACTGGGGCCCGGTGGTCGGAGGATACGCCGGCGCGCTCCTGCTGGCCGGAGCGTACGTCTCGCTCGGGCTCCTCGTCTCCTCGTTCACCGACAGCCAGATCATCGCGTTCATCGGAGGCGTGGCGACGATCTTCATCATGCTCATAATAGGGACTTCCTTCGTCATCGGGACCGCCGGGACGCCTTGGAGCAAGATCGTGGCGTACCTGGGGCTGGGCACGCATTTCGTCTCCCTGTCCAGGGGCGTGATAGACTCCAGGGACGTCATCTACTATCTGTCGTTCATGACTCTGTTCATATATCTCAACTTTAAGATCGTAGGCTCCAGGGCGAGGCGATAAGATGAAGAGGACCTCGATCACAATATTCTTAACCGCCGCGATAGTGCTGGCGCTGGCCAACTACCTGGCTTCAAGGCATCCGCTGCGCCTCGACCTCACCCAGAACGGAGTCTACACCCTCTCGAAATCCACCAGGGCGATAGTCCGGAATTTGAACGACGTGTTGACCGTGCGAGTCTACTTCTCCGAGAAGGTTCCGCCTGCGATGCTGGGGCTCAGGCGCGAAGTGGACGATCTGCTCTCCGAACTCAAGGATTCCGCAGGCGCCAGGATCAACGTCGAACACATAGACCCCGCGGCAAGCGCCATGGACGAGCAGAAGGCGGCGCTCATGGGGATCATGCCCGTGCAGCTGAACGTCTACGAGGGCGACAAGGTCGAGGTCGCGAAGATATACCTCGGCATCGCCGTGCTCTACGGAGACAAGCAGGAGGTCCTCCCCGTGGTCCACAGCGCAGCCAACCTCGAATACGAGCTCGCGGAATCCATCCTCAAGGTCTCCACGGACAAACTCACGCGCATAGGATGGTGGGAGGGAAGAAATGGCGAGGATGAGGTCTCCCCTTACGCGCTGATACGCGACGCGCTCTCGCGACGCTACGACGTGGTCGATATAGGCCCTGCCTACCGGCAAGCAGGCAAAGGCGAGCTCGTTGATCTCGATCCTGCGGAGCTTCGCGCCGTCTTGCTCGTCTCGCCCAGGACGCTGGGCGAAGCCGACCTCTTCGCCCTGGACCAGTACATCGTCAAGGGAGGCAGGCTGATGGCGCTCATCGACCGGAGCGACGTGGGCGCCAAACTCGACATCTCCCCCGTGGCGAGCGACGCATTCGACCTCATCGCCCATTACGGCGCCACGATCGAAGACGAGCTTCTGCTCGACGAGTCGAACGCGACCGCGGCCTTCACCGGCGGCCCCGTGACGTATCACATCCCGTACGCATTCTGGCCCGAGGTGATCGACTCCGGCTTCAACAGGGAAAGCCCTGTCACCGTAAACCTGCAGTCAGCCGTGTTCCCGTGGACCTCGCCGCTCTCGCTCGCACAAGAGGATGCGGACGCATGGATCGCAAGGAGCACGGACAAGTCGGCCGCAATACCCGTGTCGGGCGCAAGCCTGGAGCCGAGATTCGCGACAGATAACCTCGCCAAAGCGGCGCGCTCGAAGCACGCGATCGCAGCGCTCCTGAAAGGGCCCTTCAAGAGCTATTTCTCCGGCACAGGGAAGACCGCGCCAAAGGGGGCGGCGGTGCTCGCGGAGGGCGGAAACGAAGCCGCGATATTCGTGACAGGGTCCTCACACTGGATCATGGACAAGGTCCTCATGAAATTCCCGCAGAACGCCGACCTCTTCCAGAATGCGCTGGACTGGCTTTCCATGAGTGATTCCCTGATGGGGATCCGCTCGCGCGAAGGCGCGCGCAGGCCCATCGCCCTGTTGCCCGACGCGGCAAAATCCCTCTTGAGATACGTCAACCTGGCTATCGGGCCGATGGCGATAGGCGCCATAGGCGTGGGGACCGTGATCCTCCGACGCAGGCGCAGAAAAAAGATCGAAACCAGGTTTCGCAAGGCCTCATGAAGATCATCAAGGACAAGCGCCCTCTCATCTATCTCGCGATCGCCGTCGCCGCCGCGATCGTTGTGCTCTTCATCGAGAACCCTGACATGCCAAGGGTGGACGACGCCTCGCGCGACACGTTCATACCCGAATTCGACAGCGCGCTCGTGGCGCGCATCGAGGTGACGCAGCTGCTCGAGGCCGCGGCCCTCGAGCGCGAGGGAGAGGACTGGAAGGTGACGGAGCGGATCAGCCCCATGAAGAAAGAGCTGTATGAGAAAGAGGGAAAGGATCTCCCGGAGGAGGAGTGGAAGCCCGCCGAGAGGGCCAGGGTCTCCCACGCGCTCGGGGGTTTCGGAGGTCTCAATAAAGGAATTGTGGTATCCCAGAACCCGGACAATCAGGAGCTCTTCCAGGTGAAGAACACCGGCGTCAACGTCCTGCTGTTGGACAAGGGCGGCGATGAGATCGCGGAGGTCGTGATAGGCAAGAATGGGCCCGACTACGGCAGCACGTACGTCCGCCGCTCGAATGAAGACAAGGTGTATCTGGTGGACCGAGCGCTGGTCGGACTCTTCTCGCCCGTCGCCTCCGACTGGCTCGCACAGGAGACACAAAAAAATCCCGCGGAGGGTTCTCCCTAGCTGATGCGCATCACCTCATGCGCATGTTCCTCTCTATGAGCTTGCCCTTGACCTGGCACTGTCCGTTCGCATCGAACCCGCTGCCCCCGGTATATGCCATGCCGGACAGAAAGCAGATAAATTCGTCAAGCAAGCTCGGCTCGCTGGTGTAGGTGCTCTCGCCTGCAGCGGGGATTTTCTTCTCACCGTCGGCGACCGTGCGCTTGTCCGCACTCACCGAATAGTAATTCTTGGTCGCATTCACACAGGTCACTCTTCCATCATATAATTCGCCCATCTCCCTCTCCTTTCAGTATGAAAAATTATGCCATTAAGCTGAATGAATATGCACCAAGCCGTATAATTGCAAGGATTTTTTACATAAATTTTGGTGATTTTATTGATAAAGAAAGGCTAAAAATACCGCAAAAACCTTAATAACTAATTGTATTTTATATGTTTTTTGCGGAAAAAGAGGAAAAAGATGAGCAGCACAGGCAGGCCAAACATAATTATGCAACTGGCCCCGTCCGCTGTCCCGGCTGTGGAGAGCTCGCAGCCGCCATCGCCCCCGCCGCCGTCGAGGTCGCCGGTGCCGTGGTACGCGGAGGTGTCCTCACCCACGGACTCCATGATGCTCACGCCGTTCACCTTGCCCGCGCCCCAGGTGTTCGCAGGATCCGGCGTCTTCACCGTCATGCCCGAGGTCAAGGCCCCTGCCTGAAGCGCCGTCCTCACCTGATCGACCGAGAGCGTATTGTTGCGCTGGAGCAGGAGCGCCACGATGCCGGCCAGGTGCGGCGACGCCATGGAAGTGCCGGCGTTCTTGAAGTGGGTCTCGCCGACCTTGATCGAGCTGGAGACGTACGAATCAGTGGCCTTGCTGGAGATGACGGGCTCGCCCGGCGTCACCACGTCCGGCTTGGTGCGCCCGTCCGCCGTAGGACCAAGGCTCGAGAACCCCGAGACATCGTTTGTCACCGAGCCCGTGCCGCCGGGGGCTGAGAGGTCGGACTGATCGTAGGTGACTCCGTTGTCGCCGGTCCACTCGCTCACGCCGGAGCCTACCGGCTTCTCCTGCATCCAGCTGCCGGCGGAGATCACGCCGACCGCGGTGGAAGGGATCGTGGCCGTGTAGAGGCTGTCCCCGTCGCCGAGATTGTAGCCGGTGTAGGTGGCGCCTGCGCCAACATCGTGGCCTGCGCCCGCCATCCCCTTGAGGAAGTCGTGCACGGACACGTGGTCATAGTAGAGCCACATGTTGCCCGTGCACGCGGCACTCGTGGCGCGGATCACCACGTCGAACCACCGCGTCTCGAGATCGTCGGACAGGATGCCGCTGTTCGGCGAGAAGATCACGGTCGCATGCGGCTTTTCGTTCCTGATGTCCGATGAATCCACGTCGATGCTGACGGTGGAGACCGCGTCCGAGGCCACGTTGGCGTTCGACGAGTCGACTGAGAACGTGATGTCGGCCGTGCCGAACGACGCGTCGTCGGTCGTGGCGAGCCCAGGGAAGGTGAAATCATACGTCTCGCGGCCCTGCGTGTATGCGAAAGCCGCGATGGAACAGGCGCCGGATTGCCCCGTGCTCAGCCATACGTCGGCGAGCGTGCCGCCGACGTATGTCGCGGCCGCGGTCGCCCCGCTCCATATGCCTATCCTGTATCCCCTGCTCTCGCCGGCCGGAACGTCGATGGAGGCGTGTATGCCGCCAACGTAATCGCGGCGGGCTTCCGGCTGCGCAGCCGGAGTCACCTGCTCGTTGCCCGCGGCGCCCACCACTATCCTCCCGGGTGCTGCGGATGTCAGTTCCGTGAGCCCCTGCTCGAGCAGCGAGGTCCCGTCGTGCGCGCCGAGCGAAGTGCCGAGGCTCAAGTTCACGACGCACGGCTTGTCCATAACGTCCGCCTTGGTGAAGATCGCGGAGACCCCCTCGATCACGGCGGTGGCAAGGGATGTGGAGCCCGCGTTGCTGGTGCTGGCGTCGGTGGCGGAATTGAAGACAAACATGATGTCCGCGTTGGGGGCGAGCCCGGTGTAAGTGGAATCGCCGCTCGCGGCTATCCCGGTGACGTGCGTGCCGTGGGTCGTGCCCTGCCCCCCGTCCTCTATCGTGCAGGTCCCAGCCTGTATCGCGGTGTGCGTGCACTCTACGGCCCCGCCCGCGACGGTCTGCCTTAAGTATTGGACCCTGTTCTTTCCGATCGCGGTCGTGAAATCCGGATGCCCGTAGTCGAGGCCGTCGTCCACGACGCCCACGATCACGTTGGTCCCGTCGTACGCCACGCCGAGGGCGCTCCCGTCCTGGACGGCCACGGTGTTGGTCGCCGTGCGGGCCGTCTCCATCTTGCTGGAGAGCGGCGCGGCCGCCTCCACGACGACGACCTCCTCGCGCGCAGCGAGCGCCTCGGCGAAGTCGGGCGGTATATGCGCCGCCAGCGTCGACCCGTCGCCGGACCTGACCTTTATCGCAGTTGCGCGGCCGCCCATGTCCTCTATCGCCGCGATCGTCGCGAGCGCATCTTTGGTGCGGACGAGACACGGGATGAAGATCGTCCCGCCCTCTCTCACCGCAGCCTTTGACCACGAGGTCTGAGCGCCCGACGATACGGATTTCGACATCCTGCGCATCATGAGGTCCATCTCGCCGGCGATCGCGGCATGCGAGAAAACGAGCGTGAAGATCGCGAGCGCTGCCGCATAGGCAAAGATTTTTATCGTGCGCATCATAGTGCCCCCATTGATCAGCTGCATTCGGGAACGTCTATAAAATCGACGATCGACTTTTCCCTCATGAGCGTCCTGATATCCACCAGCTCCTCCAGAGGCCATCTCTCGGAGAGCGCCTTCACCTCATCCTCGTCCAAGCCCTCTATGTCGTAGCCCGCCCTGATGAGCTCCGTCAATATCGCAGCCTCTCTTTTCCCCGCCACCCGGTTGTAGTGGTCCTTGAAGAAAGCGAGCTTCCCCTCCCTCGCCAGCACCGGCCTGTACACCACATGCACCGGAACCGGCCTGTCGAATTTCACGGTGAAGGTCTTCCACCCCTGTTTCTCGTATTGCTCCCTGAGCGCGGGATCGCATTGGGATGAAAACCTCTGCTGAAGATACCACGCCATGTCCGTCACGTCGCGATTGTGCATCCTCATGCAGCCGTGCGAGGCCGGCCTGCCCACGGACCAGGGCTTGTTGGTGCCGTGAAAGAGGATCTCCCTGGACAGTGCCATCTTGGCCAGCCCCATCGGGTTCCCCGGGCCGGGGGGCGTCGGTTTCTCGCCCTTTGCCCACGGCGCGTCCGGCGGGTACCACCACGGATTCCACTCCGCGCCCTTTATCGCGGTCGCCTGCTCCGGCGTGGGATACACCCCCTGCCCTATGGCCACCCTCCTTCGGAATTTGGGGATGCCGTCTTCGTAGAGCGTGAGCTCCGTGGCCGGTATGTTGACCTCTATCAGGATCTCCCCGGCATCCTTGCAAAAACTCTCCGGCGTTTCCCCGGCGGCCTCGACGCCGGTCACCTTCATCTCCCCCTTCGGCCCCTGCGTCGAAGAAGGCTTGTAATGGAATGCGAGCGCCGCGGCAAAGGCCATGACAGCGAACATGGCCGCCGCTAGAATGAACTCATCTGAGATGTCTCTTCCCTTTAGTATCACGCCTATTCGCCGACTATGACTTTGAGTATGTCGTCCACGTCTTCGATGGGAGCGGTCGTCGAGGGCCGCTTTTGCGGCTTGACCGGCGCAGGCTTCGGCGAAGCGCTTTTCTCCACAGCCTGCGCCGATTTTTCGGCCTTCGCCTTCGCCTTCTCCGCCTTCTCTGCCTTCGCCGCTTCCGCCTCTTCCTTCTTCTTCGCCTCCAGGGCCGCCTGCTCCTGCGCCCTCAGCCTCTCGCCCGTCTGCATGCGCTCCGTAAACTTCTTCTCCAGGAGCTGGAATTCAGGCTTCGCTAGCCTGCCGCCGATCTCGACAGGTATCACGAACGTCCCGTCCTTCTCCAGCAGCGCCTTCGACGCAGCCGGATCAGGGACCATCTTCTTGGCGACGTCGGCGGCGAGCACGATCTCGCCCTCGCCCTTGAGCGAAGAAGTGGAATCAACGGCAGCGCTCCCCCTGGCGGAATATCCCTCTCCGTTCCACGATGCGTTCTGCGCGGACACGAGCCCCTTCGAGATTTCAAAACCGGCCTTGAGCTCCAGCCCCTCCTCCGAGGCGACAGAGGCCTTCAGCAGGGCGGCGCCATCGATGCGAAGCCCCGAGGATACGGAGATCTGCTTCGTCAGCTCCTCGGTCAGAAGCCCCCTGGCCGCGTCGACGATCGGCCCTGAAAATTTTTGCGCCACCAGCGTGCCCGACATGACTAGGTTGTCAGTCATCGAATATCTGTCCACGCCGGAGGTGACCACCTTCGCCGCCAGCTCGATCTTGCCCAGGATGGCTCCCCCCAGCGACCTTACGGCAGCGGAATCGAGGTCGTGCGCGACCACCTCGAACTCCATGGAGGGCGTTCCTGAAGTGACCACCTTGCCTGTGCCGGAAAAATTGCCCGAAGCGAAGGCGCCCTTTATGGATGCGATCGATATCGCCTCCGCCTGGCGCTCGAAGCTGCACTCCATATTCTCGACCGCGATGCCCGCTGCGGAGGCCTTCGCAGCCTCGATCCTGCCGGCGATCGTCATCGGCGCAGGCGAGGCTATCTCGCCGGCGATCTTGATGTCGGCGCCAAACTCGCCCAGGTCGACCATCCCCTGCATCCCCGGCAGGAAGAGCCTGAGGGCCTCCTCGCCGAGCAGCGCGCCGGAAAGATTCAGCGAAGATGTGATGCCGGCGTCGCGCCTCGCCTCCCCTGCGATGGAAAACTCGCTCGAAGCCACGGTGACGCTGCCCGAAGCGATCGAGAGCGCTGCGTCGGAGAGCACCCCTGCGACGGACGCCTTGAAGGGCGACCCCTGCTCCTTCTTGAAAGCCTGGCCCACGGCCACCTCTGCGTTCCTGGCATCGAGGCTCAGCTCCACCTCGCCGGCGCTCGCAGTGCCTTTGTACTTCGCGTCAAAGGCAGCGGTCCCTTTCCAGGACACGGTCGGGGGTAGCCCCCTCCCGAGATACGCGAGTGCCGCATCCGCCGCAGCGGGCGCAAGGTTGGGCGACGCGACGTGAATATCCATCGAGGCCGGGGTGAATCCGTAGCTCAAAACGAGATCGCCCGCAAACTGGGAGCCGTTGAAATACGCAGCGAGCCTCTTTACTGTGAGCTCACGGCGCGCTCGGTCCATGGAGATGCTGCCGCCTATGCTCAGGTTGGGCCTGGCGGAATTCCCCGTGACGCCGCTCAAACGCACGTTCGCACCCGGAGTCGCGCCGGAGCGTATCTTCTTCACGGAGAGCGAGGCGTCGGTGATCGATATCTGCTGCGGCAAAGAATCGGCGTCGATCGTTATGCGGCCCCTGATCATGTCGATCTTCTCGATCTTGAGCGATCCTGTTTCGATCCCATCGCCCCCGGCCTCCTCGGCATATGCCGGGCCGACGATGGCAGGGAAGATGTTCCAGGAAGAGGGCCCCGGCTCCTCGATCGAGGGCGCGGGCATGGAGCGGATTTCAGGCCCTGAGCCGGGAGGGGAAGATCCCGGAGAAGAGTCAGGCGGAGACGCGGCCGGGGCCTGCGAAGGTTCGGCAGGGGCTGCCATGGACTTTATCGTCTGATCGTATTGCACATCCCCCGGCTGCTCTATCTTCAGCATCGTGCCGATGTTGGAGACCCCTTGGGAAAATTTGATGTTGATCTCGGCGCCCCTCACGTCAACGCCCGTGACTATCTTGCCCCTGAGCAGCGCCGGGAACGCAAGGCTACCGGTTATCTTTTCCGCCTGCAGGAGGGTCATGCCCTGGAAAGGGGGCGCGTCGGATATGAGCCTGAAACCCTCTATCGTGTATCCGGGATACGGGATGAGCCTGAACTTGAAGCGGTCGATCTCGACCCTGGCCTTAAGCTGCGCCTTGAGCGATTCTTCGATGATGCCCTGGTAGGTCGAACTGGGTATGAGCCTGGGCCCTATCGCAGCCAGGATGAGGATCAATCCGACGACCGCTGTGACGATCACGATGGCCCTGCGCACACCACCCCCCCTGCTCAGTGATGGATCCTCTCCTTCAGCTCTTCCAGCAACATGACCACGAGGCCGTGCACTCGCTTTGGAAGCCCGTCAGGTATCACGTGGGTCTTGAGAACCTCCATGAAGACGTCCAGGGCCTGCCGCACCTCGCCCACGTTCAGCGGCTCGCCGCCGGCGTGCACGAGCATGTCCCTGTATCGCAGGGAGGTGGTGACCAGCATCGAGAAGAAATCGCGGGTATCGTCGTCCGCGTCCTTGAAATGCTCCCTGATCCTCTCGAAGAGCTCGCCCGCGTCCTTCTCGTCCAGCTCGCGCTGCAGCTTCTCCTCATCCATGTCCTTCGGCTTCATGGGTCCTCAGCGCCCTTTTAGGCCATGCTAAGGCCAGAATGGCAAGCATTAAAAAACCTTGAGACCTGACCTGCGATTGGCTATCAAGCCCCTGGCTCATGAAAGGCATATTCATCACATTCGAAGGCATCGAAGGTTCGGGCAAGAGCACCCAGATCAAACTCCTGGCCCGGCATCTCGCACAGCTCGGACGCGACGCGCTGCTCACGAGGGAGCCGGGGGGCACGAAGATCGGGGAGAAGATCCGCTCCGTGCTCCTGGACGCCTCACACCAGGGCATGACCCCGATCACCGAGCTGATGCTCTACGCAGCCGCCCGGCGCCAACACGTGGAGGAGGTCATCGAGCCTGCGCTGCGCGAGGGCAGGATCGTGCTGTGCGACCGCTACGCCGACGCCACCACGGCGTACCAGGGCGCGGCCCGCAGGATAGACCCGGCGCTGATAAAGACGGTGCACCAGGTGGCGACCGGCGGGCTGATGCCGGAGCTCACCCTGCTTTTGGATCTGCCGGCAAAGGACGGGCTTGCGCGGGCGATCGAACGCAATGCTAACGACAACACCGAACCGGGCCACGACCGCTTCGAGCGCGAGGCCATCGAATTCCACGAACGCGTGCGCGCAGGCTATCTCGCCATAGCGCGCGAAGAGCCGAAGAGAGTCATCGTGGTCGATGCGCAAGGCGGCGCCGAGGAATTGCACAAGAAGATATCGGCCATCGTGGAAAAACATATCGACTATGTGGTCAAACATCATAGGGCATAAGAAGCAGATAGAACAGCTGAGGCGCTCGCTTGCGGCTCGAATGCTGCCGAACGCCTATGTGTTCGCGGGCCCGGCCGGAGTCGGCAAACGGCTGGTGGCGAACGCGTTCACGGCGGCGCTATTCTGCCCGGAGGCTCCGGCCCGAGGCCACGACGCATGCGGCGAATGCATAGACTGCCGCAAACTCGCATCCGGCAACCACCCTGACCTCTTCGTGCTGGCTCCGGAGGAGTCGGAGCGCGGCGTGACCAGCAACATAAAGGTCGAGCCCGCGATCGAGCTCCTGCACAAGCTCATGTTCAAACCGCTGGAGGCTCCGGCAAAGGTGGCGATCATCGACGGCGCGGACAGGCTGCTTGCGCACGCCGCGAACTCGCTGCTCAAGTGTCTGGAGGAGCCGCCGGAGCGGACGCACTTCATACTCATCACCCCGATGCCGCACAAGCTCCTCCCCACCATACGCTCGCGCTGCCAGTTCCTCGCCTTTCCCCCGCTTCCCGAGGCGGATGTCGCGGAGGCGATAGCGCGGCTCCGCTCGGCGCCGATGGAGGACGCGACGAGGATAGCGCGACTGGCGCAGGGGAGTCTGGGGCTGGCGATGGAGCTGGAGCCTGGCTTCGTGACCGAGATCCTGGATCGCTTCGTGCCTCTCTTTTCAAAGGCCTCGACAGCCGACGTCATCGAGACCGCACAGGCGTTCTCTTCGCTGGGTCAGGAGAAGATAACGCTCGTGTTCGACATACTGGCCAGCTGGTACCGGGACCTGCTGAGGCTCAAGGCGACATCGAACTCATGCGACGCAATCCATCCTGAGGCCGCCCGGATGGCGCCCATTCACTCTGAGACGAGGCTCATGCAGGGCCTGGCCAGGCTCAATACGGCGAGGCTTGCGGCCGATACAGCCGCAAATAAACAGTTGATGTTTGAGAATCTTCTGTTTACGCTGACCGCCTGAACAAGGGAAAGGATGAGAGATGGCCCTGCACAGCAGGGCTGTTTTTTCGCATGGATATGCAGGAACAACCGACACAGGACAGCACGAAGACAGAGGGCCCGAGCGAGCAGGCCGAGGCCAAAAAGCGCTTGGCCGTCTGGATAAAATTCCGCACCGCAGGCAGCGTCTATACCTTTGCGACCGACGACGCCACGCTCAAGCGCGACGAGCGCGTGGTGCTCGAGGCGGACGAGGGGACCTCATTCGGGATCGTGGCGGCCCCTCCGAAAGAGGTCTGCGAGAAGGAGCTGCCGCAAAACGTGAAGAAGGTCTTGAGGCGTTTCACCGAGGAGGACGAGGAGATCGCGGCAAAGCAGAGGGAGCGCGCGCTCGAGTGTTTCGAGGCATGCCGCGAGAGGATCAAGGCCAGGTCGCTCCCCATGAAGCTCGTGGATGTCGAGATATCCGACAGCGGGCGCAAGGCGGTCTTCATCTTCTTCGCAGAGGAGCGCGTGGATTTCAGGACCCTGGTAAAGGACCTGGCCGGCGTCCTCCGCATGCGCATCGAGATGCGCCAGGTGGGTTCGCGCGACGAGTCCAAGATCATCGGCTGCATCGGACCGTGCGGGCTCACCACCTGCTGCTCGACACATCTCAGACAGTTCAAGTCCATATCGATCTCCATGGCCAAGCACCAGGGGCTGGCGCCAAACCCGGCGAAGCTGACCGGCATGTGCGGCAAACTGAAATGTTGTCTCGACTACGAGAGCGCGGTCTATGAGGCCTGCCGCCACGGGCTCCCCAAGGTCGGGGCCGCGGTCCGATGCCCCAGCGGTCCCGGCAAGGTCGTGGGCCACAACGTGCTCAAGCGCGAGTGCACAGTGAAGCTCTACGGAGGGGGCGAGGCGCGCTTCGCGTGCGACCAGTGCCAGGCCCTCTCCCAGCAAGAGCGCGAGACTGCGATCGATTCCGCGCGCCAGGCGCGCGAGGAGGGCGAGGAGCGCAGGCGTCTGGGGGGAAGGGACAAGAGGCGCAGGGACAGGGGCCGCAGGGAACCGATAAATGCCAAAGAACCCGAAAAAAAATAAATTCTACATCACCACGGCGATCGACTACGTCAACAGCCTGCCCCACATAGGCACTGCGTACGAGAAGATCGGCGCGGACGTGCTCGCGCGTTGGCACCGCATGCTGGGCGACGAGGTCCACTTCCAGATGGGCAATGACGAGCACTCGATCAACGTCTGGAAGGCTGCGAAGGAGAAGGGACTCTCGCCCAAGGAATACTGCGATGAAATGCGCGGCCGGTTCGAGTCGATCTGGAAGAGCCTCGAGCTCTCATACGACGGGTTCATCCAGACCTCCGACCCTCACCACGAAAAGGGAGTGAAGAAACTCTTCAAGGCCATCATGGACAAGGGCGACATCTACAAGTCGCGCTACGAGGGATGGTATTGCGAATCGTGCGAGGCGTTCCTCACGGAGAAGGACCTCGAAGGGGGACTGTGCCCCAACCACAAGTCGAAGCCGACCTGGCTCGCTGAGGAAAACTACTTCTTCGCGCTCTCGAAATACCGCGACGATCTCCTCGCCCACATAAAAAAGAACCCGGAATTCATACTCCCCGACATCAGGCGCAACGAGATCCTCTCCCTGCTGGGCGAAGGGCTGCAGGACATATCGGTATCGCGATCTTCGTTCGACTGGGGCGTAGCGCTCCCCGACGACCCCGAGCATATCGTCTACGTCTGGTTCGACGCGCTGATAAACTACGTGACCGCAGTCGGCTACGGCTGGGACGACGAGATGTTCGCAAAGTGGTGGCCCGCGGACATGCACGTGATCGGCAAGGACATCACCAGGTTCCACTGCGTGATATGGCCCGCCATGCTCATGAGCGCTGGGATACCTCTCCCGAAGACGATCTTCGGCCACGGCTTCGTCTATCTAAAAGGCGAGAAGATGAGCAAGACGCTGGGCAACGTGGTGACGCCCATGGACGTGATCGACAAGTACGGTGCGGACCCCCTGCGCTACTATCTCATGCGCGAGGGTGGATTCGGCCGCGATTCCGACTTCACGTGGGAACATTTCATCGAGCGCTACAACGGCGACCTGGCAAACGGCATCGGCAACCTCGTGGCCAGGACGATCGGGATGGCTACCAGATACCAAGACGGCAAAATCTCCCCTCCTGCGAATCCATCATTCGAAGGCGAGCTGAAAGACAAGACCGACGGTCTCCTGGAAAAAGTGGGGGCAGCGCTCGATCACACGAGCGGCGAGGTCGATTTTCACCAGGCGCTCGCGGCGATATGGGAAGTCATGGCAGCCGCCGACAGGCACATCAACGATGAAAAGCCGTGGGAGAAGGCGAAGGCTGGCAAAACAGAGGAGATAAACGCGGTGCTCTGGCGTGTGGCCACGGCCTTGCGAAGCACCACGATCCTTCTCTCGCCGTTCATGCCAGGCACCGCCCTCTCGATCTGGGACGCGATGGGCTTTGAGTCGACCGGCGCGCTGAATGCACAGACGACCGACGATCGCAATCTTGCATTCGGTGCGCTGGACAAGACCATCACCGTGAAGGCAAGCACCGGTCTATTCCCGAGGATAGAGGAAGAGAAAAAGGAAACAGAAACAGAGGAGCCGAAAACCGAACCGAAGAAACAGAAGGAGAAGAAGGAGGGGAAGATGATCGCAGCGGGCCAGATAGAGATAACCGACTTCGCGAAGGTGGATCTTCGGGTCGCGGAGATAATCGCCGCCGAGAAGGTCGAGGGCGCGGACAAGCTGCTCAAACTCAAGGTGACGCTCGGCGAGGAAGAGCGCCAGATCGTGGCCGGCATCGCCAAACATTACGCGCCGGAGGAACTCATCGGCAAACGCATCGTGGTCGTCGCTAACTTGAAGCCCGCCACGCTGCGCGGCATCGAATCGCAGGGCATGCTTCTCGCCGCCTCCGACGAAACCACCGTCTCCATCCTCACTCCGCTCAAGGAAGTCAAAGTCGGGTCAAAGGTAAAATAAGAACAGCATTGTCATTGCGAGAAGCATAGCGACGAAGCAATCTCCTGGAGTCCTCAGACGGAGGGGTTTGGTGCGCTCTTCTCGCTTTCGCTCGTCGCCTCAGAGTCAATATGGATGTCTTTTCATCTCAATCCCCCGCCCCCTTTTGCTCCGTGACGGGGTGTTCACTTTCCCACCTTCTTTGGGGTCATTCCTAAATATTCTCCATCCACTCCGGCAGGTCATAATCGAGCTTCAGGAAAGGATCGCCGTATTTGGTGATGATATCGTCTCTGATGAATTCGATTATTCTAGGATAGATTTCCTCGACCCCGCTTTGAATTTCATGAAATTTCAGCGATTCGCCCATCCGCTTTACGTATTCGGTAACATCCGCAAGCCCGGCATCGATAGCCTCCATTATGTCGGTGCGATCCTGCGGCCGTCGCGGCCAACCTTTGAAATGGGAAAAGGTCTTTGAAACGCAGACGTCGACCGGATGAAGGCGTGAAACCGCAATCGAGGCCAAACTCTTTTCATCTATAAAGCGGGGTCGTGGCGGAAGCCATGCGACGCCTCTCTCGACCAGATCCAGATAGAGCCCATGCCGCAACTCCCCAGGGCTCCCCTTTCCAAACTCAGCCTTGAGAAACGCCTCTACTTCCGAAGACTCCTCGTCTGAAAGAGCTCCGACCTTCAACAACTCCTCAAGCGCATCGACGTCCTTCGTCCCGCGATCGGGCAATCCCGCCATCTCGAGCGCAGAGCGGCCGATGAGCTTGAGAGGGAGAGAAAGCTCGCCGAATCGTTCGCCCAGCGATCGGTCGATATCTTCAAACAATGCATCGTAGCTATTCATTGCCGAGGCTCGCGTTTATGAACAGGGAGACTTCGTTTGAGCTCTTGAGGGAGAAATTAAGAGCGGGCGCTGTCTTGAATCTATTCAATATCCCCTCCTTGAGTTTATCGATAGTGCGACTTACCAGCTCGCGCTCGCGCGAAGGGCGCTTTACCCTCGGAAGAGCTTTCCTGAGCAATTCGAGCAACGAGAGGAGATATCGCGCCAGTTCTTCGTGCTGTATGACAGCACTCGCCCTCAGTGTATTGAGCTCGCCCTTGGCAGCATGGCTGTAGATCGTCGTGGCAAGGGCGGCGGCGAACCTGGGGTCGTCCACCTCGTAGAGCGCAGCGTTCAGAAAATCTTCATACGTCTTGTAATGCGCCTTGATGTCGATCCCCCGCTTTGCCTTGAGATGAGTCGCCCCGTACTGCACGAGCCCTGCGCGCAGGATATCCCGGTCGTCGTGGACAGTCGGGCTCTGCTCTCCCACGAAGAAGGAGATGGGTCGATTGAAGCTCCTTGCGATGAAGAAGAGGTTTTCGGCCGAGATCGAACCAGCGCCGGATTCGATGCGCGAAACAGTAGGCTGGGTCACGCCGATCACCTTCGCGAGGTACTGCGCACTTATCCCCTCCTCCTCGCGGAGCCTTCGGATCGCCCTCCCGATCCTGCTGCGCAGCTCTCTCACTTCGGTGGTAGCCATGGGATAAGCATGACATATCCATGCTTATTTGTATATATCAAAAGATAATTATTCGATAAGTTGATATATTTTAGATGCTTTATTCATAACTGCATATTTTATGCATTGTCGCATGATTATTTGATATATACTAATAATATTGGACAGTTGGAATAAATATCTGACAGGACTCGAATTCGAATTTCAAATTGGGGAGTTCGGGAAGCTGTGCGGCAGGAAGTGGCTTCCTGTTGACTCTACGAGGTGAGAATTTCAGAATGACAACAGGGATCTGAATCGCTGCGGAACTTTACAACATCAGGTCATCGAAGTCCGGGAGGGTGTCCACGACGGGACCTTCGTCCTTCGGCTTGGGACGCGGGCGCGGGCGCGCAGGCGCGGGCTTTGAGAAGCCGTGGCGGTAGAGCGGCAGGTCCTCGGAGTTCCCCTTCACCACGTCTATCCTTCGCCTGGTCTGGCGCTCCCACTTCTTGAGCGCCTTCTCGAGCAGCGGCTGGTTCATGGACCACAGGAGCGCGTTCTCCCCTTCCATCTTCTGCTCTGCGAAGAGCCGATATCCCAGGGAATACGTCTGAAACCCGGTCT
>JBAZOP010000035.1 GCA_041648665.1 bacterium
TTTGATCGCCGAAAATCTAGTCGATCCGGAACCTCCAGCGGTAATCGTGATAGAAGAATGGGACGGCATCGAAGATGCGCCTGTCGCCCATGAAACCGAAGCGAGATCCTCTTTCTATGAATCACGGCTGGCGGGATTGCTGGGCAACGACGCGGAGCGGGTGGACCGCTTCGTGCTCTGGCTCGTCGAGAGCGGAAGATGGAACGCGATATCCGAGGTCGCAAAGGAAGAACGCAGGGGCCCGCTGGAGAGGGTGTTGAACGAGTGGATCAAATCCTACGAAACGTCGGCCCCATCGCAGACCAACACCCCCTGGACGCAGATATCGGAGGCAAAGGCGCAGGGCCGCTTCAACTCCCTCTTCAGGGAGATCGTCAACAAGGACGTGGTCATTGACTGGGACCAGAGGGTCACTCAGGGCGTGCAGAACACCGACGTATTGAAGGTGCTGGCCTGGATAAAGGATATCGACACGATAGAGGCGGATAGATCGACCAGGATAGTCGGAATGATAAACAATCTGATGATACACCTGAGGGATACTTACAAACCCGATTCCTACTTCAAGACCGATGTGGACGGTCCGGCATTGACTTCGATAATGCAGAGATTCGTCTGGCTGATCGGATAGGGCCTTCTCTCAATCGGTCACCCAGGAAGCGGCGATATTCCCGAGCGCGGACATCTCCCTTCCCTCCTCTGTCTTTTCGGGAATATCCTCCATCATCGATCCTGCGGTCTTGAGCAGCCACGCTATCTGCGGCCAACGCTCGTTGGCGCCTTCGGCCATCTCCCAACGCGTAAACGCCCAGGCGGACCTGATGAGACCATGTGCCCTGTCGAGGCCGGTCGAGGCATCCGCATCGAGCCTGAAGAGAGTGCCGGCATCGTCCCAGGAGCCGGTCGCAAGCGCGGCCGAAATCCCCCTGTGTCGGGCGATCATCGTCCCCACCGGATCAGTGGAGGCGTATCCCTGGGCGGCATTTCTGGAGGAGATGGCGATCATCCTGCCCAGGGTCTTACCCTTGAAATTGGGCTGGAATCCCCCCGCCTTGTGCGCAGCGAGGTCGGCCGCGATCAGCGCGGCATTGTCCCTCTCTTTTCCGATGAAGTATATGAAGGCATCCACGAAGGCATTGACCGCACTCTCCGCGAACATGTCCCCCAGCGAAGCGAAGAGCGCCCCGGCCATGAGCATGATCTCGGCGCGATCGAAGGTAGTGCCCTCGGGTTGCGTCGCTGCGAAGGTGACGTCGGCCGCAAGTTCGGCTGCGCCTTTCGTCCCTGCCGCGGAATCGGGTCTGCTTCCGCGAATGATATCGCGCAGGCATATTGCGGAATAAGCATCCAACCTCGCAGGAAAACCGGGTCTGAACTGCTCAAGCCCGAGCGACTTCGGCCCTGCCGCCTCAAATATGTCGCGGGGATTGCTGTTGAGCAGCCCCTCGATCCTGTGGATCTCCCTGAACAGGCCCCTCTCCGATTTCTCCCTGGAGATGAGCGACTCGCCGTCGATTATCCACCTGAGAGTATCGGGCTCCTCAGCGAAGAAGACGCTCCTTGGCGATCCCTCCAAAGCAGCGAGGGTTTTTTTGGCGCCGAACGTCACTGAGGTTGGGCCGAACAACACCCTTCCGCTCTTGAACCCGATCGGATCAAGACCGACCGTCGGCTGGATGCAGAAATTGTAAAGCGCTGTTGCGAATGTGCCGGAATTGTTCACAATCTTGCTGGACATGATGCCCTCCTGAAATTATGCGACGCCTAGCACAGTAAGTGCTTAGTTATCCACAACTTTTTTGAGAATTATGGCCAAAGGGGATTTTTCGACATTTCTCTTTGAGATACAGCGATTTAGCCGGAATTTCAGGCAAACCGGGCAGCGCCCGCCTTGAGATAGAGGGACTCCGAATGTCCGCGAAGGGTCGGGTGATCTATATCCTGGATCCCCTGCCACACGATTTCGTGCGGCCGGCCGGAGCCCTTTGATGCCGACTCAAATACCTGTTCGATCATCCTCTGCGTGATCTTCTGCGAACAGGCGCTGATCATGAGTATGCCGTTCGGTTTGAGCGCCGTCAGCGAGTCGGAGACGGCCTTCTCATATTTGCGGATCGCGGCCGCGATATCCTGCCTGCGTTTTGCCATCGCCGGCGGATCAAGGTGTATGAAGTCGAACTTCCGCTTGCAGCCCTTGAGATACTCGAACGCGTCCGCGCGCACCAACTCGATATTGTTATGCCCGTTCATAGCGGCGTTCTTTGCGGCTGCGTCGAGCGCCGGCTGCGAGCTGTCCACCGCAATAACGCTCTTGGCGAAGCCCGCAATGTGGCAGGAAAACCAGCCCTGGTAACAGAACGCGTCCAGGCAATCGCCGCGAGCAAGATCGCGCGCTGCGAACCTCATCGGGCGATAGTCGAGATATGCGCCGGTCTTTTGTCCCGAGAGCGCATCGACCTCGAAGCGCTGATCTCCTTCGCGCACGACCGTGCGCGCCTCCTCGCCCTTGACGACGGCATCCGAGTTCTCGACGATCGCGCGCGGCGAGAGCAGCTCCTCGATGATCTTTATGATCTCCTTTCTTATGGAGAGGGCGCCCGAACATCCGATCTCAAACGAGACCACGTCCGCATAGCGATCCACGATCACGGAGGGGATACCGTCGCTCTCGCCGAAGAGGACGCGATAGGCGTCCGTGACGTCGAAGAGTCTCTTCCTGCGGGCCAGGGCGCGCTCGAACCTCTCCCTCCAGAATGCGAAGTCCACCGTCGAATCCTGAAGCGAGATCACGCGCAGATAATGCGGCGAGTCGGGGGAGAGGAACGCCAGCGCCACGAACCTCCGGCGCCTGTCGAGGAGCCTTGCGATGCCGGGGAGCTTTGGCCTCCTGCCCACGACCGAGGCCGCGGGGAACCAGAGCTCGCCCGCCTTCGCTTCCCTCGCCGCCTTGTTGTCGATGATTATCGAGGAGCGCATTCAACATATGATCTATAACCGGATCGAGCCCGGTGCAAGGACAAGTGAGGCAGGAGGTCTACGATGCCTATTGCTGACCTATCCTTTCCTGCTCCCGCTCCTGTTCCCTGAGCTGCTGCATTTCCCCGTCCGACTCGTGGCATGCGTCGCTCGTGCTGCCCCAATCGCGCACCGTGAAAGACGTCTCCACATCCTGGGCAAGCGCCTCGCCCTCTTCCGATATCACGCCGCCCTCCCCTGAAACGACCAAGAGCGAGATCGTCTCGCCCATCGGGAAACCGCCGCTCGGCGCGAACGTGACCTCATACTCCTGATACTCCGCGTCTTCCCATACCGAGAGAACGCCTTCGATCGCAGTGCCGTCCGCCTGTTTCACGACCATCGTGTCGGAACTCACGCTCGCATCGTCGATCGGCTTCGTGAACACGACCTTGACCGGCCTGCACGGAGCCACGTGCGGCTGACCGTCGTACGGCCTCACGAAGAGCACGCCGAAGAGATTCGTATCCATGGCGGCCTCGTCGTCGTCGAAGTCAGCAGGGATGCCGTCGCGGTCGGCGTCCTGATGATAGTACGAATGGACGCCGTTCTGCCCAAGCTCAGCCACGTCATCGAGCTGCTCGATCCGGCCGTTGCGATGGCGGAACTGCCCGACGTCGATATCATCGCCTTCCTCAATCGTGACGGCCGTCATGCCGTTCATCGTAAGATACCCGAGCCTTTGTCCGCTTCCGTCGAGGAATCCGAACATCCAGTTGCCCGCGCGCACCCGGATGCGCCAACGGTAGGTCTCAGGGTCGATCTCGCCCTGCACCTCGCTGCCGTCGGAACCGTATGCGACGATTCCGCAGATCTCCCCCACGCACCCCGATGCGTCCTCGGCCTTGACGAGCATGGCGGAGGCATCGGTAGAAATCTCACCGGTGATGAGGCGCCCGTCATCAGAGGTATCGGCAGTGGACGATGAGCTGCCGCAACCGACCAAGAACAACATCGCCGCTGCCGCAAACGCCATTATCGCTGTCTTTTTCATAACCCACCCCTCTTTCTTTTTTGCCCGCAACACATCCCTTTCCCCACCTATAATTATCGTTGATCCGTAAGACAGAGGCACGGACTTGCTTACAAAACCGCATTCAATATGAATACATGATGGGTAGTAAACAGACTGCGCTGGGGGATATTGCCGCTGGGATCAGGAGCCGGACCCGTTTCCCTGGCCGCTCATCTGCCTGCGGGGCTCGTTCTCAGGGAATATCTCGCCGTTTCGGTATTCACAAATACCCAAGTCCACCTCGGAACCGGACTGGGACACATAGAGGCTGTTGGCCCTGCCCCCCTGGTCGTCCTGCTCGAAGCTGAAATAGGCTATATTGAACACGCTGCGCATCAACTCCAGCGAGTAGGTCTTGCCGACGTAGAGCTGCAGCGAAAAAGCGCCGTCGCTGCCCACGAGCGATTCCGCTTCATAGCCGTCATCCGAGATCGCGAGCACGATAAGTCCCGACATATCCACGGCGTTCTCTGCAGAGAGGGAGTACTCCGGAATGGTCGTCGCGTCGATTTGGCCCACGATGGTGCGCGGGACCTCGCCGGTAGGATTGCCGACCTCTGTGGCGCTGCCGCAGCCCGCCATCGTCACGGCTATCATGAGCGCAAAAATCAGCCTGAATACGGTCTTCATATGTCACCTCTTCTGTGTTACGCGGAAGAGCTGGAGATTGAGCTGATACACATCGTCATCCTCGACGCTTCCGCGTTCCGATAGATAGCCCAACACCTGCCTGCGACAGTCGTTGAGCATCTGGGCTATCTCGGGCACGTCCTCTTTCCTGCACGCGAGCGTTATCGCAGAAAAGTTTCTCTCATCAGGCATCTGCTCGCGCAGCGCCTTCTCCGCAAGGGAGATCATCTGACCGTGATAGAAATACGATGCGGCCTCGCTGGTCTCGGAGCCGGTGGTGAGGACCGCCTGCGCCTGCCTGAGCTTTCCCTTCGCGTCCTTGAGCAACATCCCAAGCTCCGTCAGCTTTGCCAGCGCATCGTCGATATCGCGGGGCGTCACTCCATGGCCGATCCTCTTCGCCAACGCATGCCGCTCCGGATTGAATCCTTTCGTCGTCACCATCTCGCGCACCACAGCATAGTACCACTTCATGAGATACTCGATCTGGCTATGCTTGATCGCGTCACCGTATTTTTTGAAGTACCTCGAAATTTCCTCGACGCATGCCGCCTTCGCCTCCGGAGTGGCCGCCTGGTTTAAGCCGACCAGCAGCTCGAAATAACGGGCCTCGCGGCGCTTGAGCTTAAGCACCTTCGAAAAAAGCGGCAGCGTATCGCGCGTGACATTGCGTTTGCCCTGAATGACAAGCTGCAGCTGGTTCGGAGAGGAAAATCCCACCCAGTTGGAGAAAGCCCTGTAGGAAAAGCCCGGCTTGCTCTCCTTCATCCAGGCATACCAGTCCCTCAAGTAACCCCGATAATTCTCGTATTTGAGGATATCCGGACGCTGCATCTGCGCTCCTCTCCAGTGATATTATCTCATAGAGCAGAGGGAAGAGGGTGGGAAAAATACTGTTTTATGAATTCATTTTGAATACATATATATACATATTAGCCAATGATGTTGATAGGTTAGATAACACATAAAGCTGACATACCATTATTCAGCCAATTGATAAGAATTCACCGCGCAATTCAGAACGCGATGCGGACGTCGAGGCCGCTCCCGGGTCTGTTGGCGAATGAGAGCCCCAGGCCGCAGACCTCGGCGATCCTGCGGCAGAGTCCAAGGCCGATGTGCGACGGCTCCAGCGGACCGTCAGGGTTGGCAAGCGCATCCAGTATCGGCTGCGGCATGCCGGGCCCGTCGTCCGAGATGGAGAGCACAGCCTTGGCGCCCGAGAGCTCCAGCGTCATCCTGCATGCTGCGCCCTGCGGCGTGTAGTCGCGCACGTTTCTTACGAGGTTGTCTATCATCCGAAAGAGCAGGTTGGGGTCCAGCGACACCTCGGCGGGTACGGGAGGCAGCTTCGCCTCGATCGGCCTCTTGAGCGTGGACTCCCACGCGGCCCTGTTCTCCTCCAGCCATCGCGCCAGATCGAAGGTCACCGGCTTGAAGCTCTTGAGTATCCGCTCGTCCTCCCCCACCTTGAGCACCGCGGTCACTATCTCGGACATGCGGTGTATCTCTTCCAGCGAACTCTTGAGAACGTGTTCATACTCCGCCTTTGTCGCGCCTTCGCGCGCCAGCGCTATCTCGGCCTCGCCCTGCAGTATCGTCAGCGGGTTGCGCAGCTCGTGCGATATGTAGCGGGATATGGCGCGCAGCTTCCGGACCGACGCCTTCGTCCTTTTGATGAGGAGGTTGATGCCGGTGGTGATCGGACCCAGGTACTGGCCGCGCTCTATCTCAGGAACCTGTTTCCAGTCTTCGATGCGCGCAGGGTCCATGCCCTGGAGATGCTCGGCGATCGCGCCTATGGGTTTCACGAGCCTGGCCGACAGCCTGTGCGCGGCGAGGAAGGCCACGGCCATGAGCACGAGGAGCATCGCCGCCCCTGGGCCCAGGAAGAGCGCCAGTATCTCGTGGTACTTGGGGAGCGGCATCGCTACCTGCATGTAGAACTGCTTCTTGCCCGCCTTGTACGGGATCACGAGCGTCTGGTACTGCTCCTGCTCGCCCTCGAGCAGGAAGAACGACGGCTTGTCGACATTTTTGTCGAGGCGCGCCGGCAGCATGTCGTAGGCGGCCCCGACCGTAGTGAACATGAGATCGCGCGACCCGTCGAATATCCTCACGATCCTGTCGACCTTCTCCATCTGGAGCGCGTTGTCGATGAAGGTGTTGAGCTCGTAGAAATCCTCCAGCTCCGAGAACTTGGTAATGCCCAGGCTCGTGAGGCTCGTGCCCGTGGCCTCGAGCTGGCGCTTCACCGAATCCTGATGGCTCTTGTAGAGGAGGCTGGCGGTGAGGAACATCCCGGCCACGGTGCAGAGCACCACGAGCGTGAACATGTACGCGAATATCCTGTTCTGGAGCGAAGTGAACATATGAGGGTGTCAGCGCTCTCCGAGCCAGTATCCCACTCCGCGGCGGCTCTGTATGAGCCGTCTGTGACCGCGGTCGAGTTTGGCCCTCAGCCCCGCGATCGTGACCTCCACGATGTTGCTCTCGGGATAGTGGTTCATGTCCCAGGCCTGATCGAGTATCGCGCTCTTGGAGAAGACGGCGCCCGGCCTGCGCGCGAGCAGCGTGAGGACCTGGAACTCCTTCCTCGTGAGATCGACCCTCGCGTCGCCCCTGAACACACGCTGGCGCTCCAGGTCTATCTTCAGGTCCTCGTATTCGATCATCGTGTCCTTGGCCGGACCGCCGAGCTTGTGCTTGCGCCTCACGAGGGCCCGGATGCGCGCGGTGAGCTCCGAGACGTTGAACGGCTTGCCCATGTAATCGTCCGCGCCCTCGGTGAGCCCCTTGACCTTGTCGTCGACGTCGCCCAGCGCGCTGAGCACGAGCACCTTCACGTCCGGGGCCAGGTCGCGGATCTTCCCCACGTCCTCCAGCGCATCAACGCCATCGAGCAGCCTGTCGAGCACGATGACGTCGTACGAGGAGGTTTCGAGCGCAGAGAGCATGTCCTGGGCGCTCCCCACAGTGTCGACGACCATGCCCGCCTGGTCGAGCGCCTGCTCGATGAATGCTCGGACCTTTTTCTCGTCTTCCACGATCAGGACTTTCATAGGGAAGGCGGACTTTAGAACGATTTAAAACTGCCATCAAGGCCAATCTGATGATTAATATGAACAAAATTTAATGTCCGTCTCATATCCGCTTCATGGTCCGGCTGTACCAATGCGCCCATCAAATGACGAAAGGAGGTGAATTCAATGAAAAAGATCCTTGGTATCGCAATAGCAATGGCTATCGCTCTCGTAGGTTTCTCCGTGATGGCGGAGGAGACGGCGAAGGCCCCGATCAAGACCGACGCAGACAAGAAGGCGGAGGAGGTTTGCAAGGCGAAGAACCTGACCGGCAAGGCTTATGATGATTGCCTGAAGGTGGAGATCGAGAAGACGAAGACGACGGCAACAGCGACGACACCGACGACGACGACGACGGCAACAGCAAAGACGCCGACAACGACGACGACGACCGCGCCTGCGACGAAGTAAGCGCAGAAAACCCAAAGGGTTTGAATGACCCCACAAGGAGCGATCCTTGCGGGGTTTTTCTTTTTAAATTTGAGGCTTGACCGAACGCCCGATGCGTAAGAAATTCCCTTCAACATGAGCCCAGGGAACATGGCCCTCGCCATATTCATCGCCTGCTACGTTCTGTTCATATTTCTCCCGAACCGCCGCAGCATAGTCGCGGTCGCGGGCGCGATCGTTCTCCTCCTTGTCGGTGCGATAAGCCCTGTCCAGGCGGTCGCGGCGATCAACTGGAACGTGATGGGCATATTCGTCGGGACGCTGATCATCGCCGACATATTCATGGAGAGCCGCGTCCCGTCATTTCTCGCCGAGCTGATAGTCGGAAAGGCGAAAAGCACGGCATGGGCCATACTCTTCATATGCGCCCTCACCGGCTTCATCTCCGCTTTCGTGGAGAACGTGGCCACAGTGCTCATCGTGGCGCCGATAGCCCTGGCCCTCGCCAAAAAGATCAGGATCAACCCGGTCAACATGATCATCGCCATCGCGATCTCCTCCAACCTGCAAGGCGCGGCCACTCTCATAGGCGACCCGCCAAGCATGCTGCTCGGCGGATTCGCGAAGATGACATTCGACGATTTCTTCTTCTACAAGGGCAGGCCGAGCATCTTCTTCGCAGTGGAGATCGGCGCCCTGGCGTCGTTCTTCGTCCTCTATTTCGTGTTCAGGAAATTCAAAGACAAGGCCCCGATCGTGCCGATCGAAAAGGTGAAATCGTGGGTGCCGACCATCGTCCTCGTCGCGCTGATCGTCGCGCTGGCCCTCTCGTCGTTCTTTGATCCCGGCTTCAGCTACATGGCGGGTTTGATCTGCATGGCCTTCGCGATCGTCTCGATCGCATGGGATCGCGTAACGAACAAGAACCCTATGATCGAAGGGATCAAGTCCCTCGACTGGGACACCACATTCTTCCTCATGGGGATATTCGTGCTGGTGGGCGGCATCACAGCGACCGGCTGGATAGACGTAATCGCCGGACACCTTTCCTCCCTCATCGGCGACAACGTGCTCTTCGGCTTCGTGCTCATCGTCGCAATGTCGGTCGCTCTCTCCGCGTTCATAGACAACGTGCCGTTCCTCGCGGCCATGCTCCCCGTGGCGATCCCCATGTCCCATAGGCTTGCGATCCAGCCGGAGGTTTTCCTCTTCGGCCTGCTCGTCGGAGCTAGCCTCGGCGGCAACATCACCCCCATAGGTGCCTCGGCGAACATCGTCGCGTGCGGGATGCTCAGGAAAGAGGGGCATGCTATCAGGTTCATGGATTTCGTGAAGATAGGGCTGCCCTTCACGCTGGCCGCGGTCGCCGCCGCCAGCGTCTTCGTCTGGCTCGTCTGGGCAAGATGATCAAAACGCAGGCAACGACCCTAGCCCTCCCCCAGTTCGGGCAACGGGCGGAGCGGCTGACGATGGTGAAGGAAATTTTCCACGCAGAATATTATGAGCGCCGACCACACGACGGCAAAGCCCGCAAGACGGCTCATGTCGAATTGCTCTTTGTAGACGATGACGCCCAGCAGGAATTGCATCGTCGGAGCAATGTACTGCAGTATGCCCACGATCATGAGCGGAATGCGCTTGGCGGCCGAGGCGAACATGAGCAGCGGGATGGTCGTGACCACGCCCGTCCCTATCAGCAGCGAGTCGGAGATCCCTCCGGAATGCAGGAATGCGCCTGTGCCGCTTCCTTCGGCCATAATGAGATAACCCAGGGCGGGCAGGAAAAGGATGCCGGTCTCCAGCGTCAGCCCATAGAGCGAACTGAGCGGCGCGATCTTTTTGACGAGGCCGTACATGGCGAAAGTCACGGCCAGCAGGAGCGCGATCCACGGTATGGAGCCGTAGACCCATGTGAGGTAGCCCACGCCGGCGACGGTCAAGCCTACCGGGATCCACTGCGCGCGGCGCAACCGCTCGCGCAGGAAGACCGCGCCCAGCAGCACGCTGAGGAGCGGATTTATGAAGTAGCCCAGGCTCGTCTCGACGATGTAGCCGGCGTTGACGGCCCAGACATAGGTCAGCCAGTTGACTCCTATGAGCACAGCGGCAAAGAGATATATCTTCAAAGTTTTGAGCGTAAGCGCCCTCTTGCGGAAGGCGTTCCACTGTTTCGTAAACAGGATTATGGCGATGAGGAAGAGAAAGGACCATCCGATGCGATGCCCCAGCAACTGCAGCGCAGAGACATCGCGCAGCAATTTCCAATAGACCGGGAAGAAGCCCCAAAGCAGGTAGGCCCCTACGCCGTAGGCGATGCCTCTATCAATAGTGGGTTTAGATTTCACCGCGTCCATAGAATTGTTTTGAACGCTACCTACTCCACCATCCACGGCATTGCAATAAAAGCCAATGGGACCGCCCGCTCCGTCCCTTCAGTGTTTTCCAAGTAAAATCAACCTGTTCGGCCTGCGGGAAAAACCACGCAACCATATCATGGGCAAAGCGATAATGAGTTCGTATGCTCACCTCTTTTCGCGCTGCGATTCCGGCGTTTATGCAGCCCGCTGCCGCAAACGTGCGACCTCCAGCGGACCCAGGCATGCAGGCTGCGCAGGCCGCATCCGCCGCAGCGCAGCCCGGCTTGCGCCCTTCGGCCCCTGCCCCCATTCGCCACGCCCTCTTTTCCCCAAAGTCCAATGCGGCTGCGCAGCTTGGAGAACCGAAGGTGTTCGTCGACGAGCCGAACCGCATCGTCCGCCTCATCTACGGAGAGCCGTTCGACACACTGAAACCCTCAGGCAAAGAACAGAAGACGGCGAGCTGGGATTATTTCGCATCCTGCAAAGAGTATCCGATCGCCTTCGAGAAGGGCCTGTACGACCTGGAGAGCGGAATATTGGGCACTCTGGGCACGGTGCAGCTGCGCGCGTTCGCGTCGGAGCTGGATCAGGAGCTCGACAGCCTGGTCGAACGATTCGCTTTTCACGGAGCGGAGGACAAGCTCCTCGCGCACATCTCGGCGGCCCGGTCCATCCTCTATATCGTCAAGATGCATTCGAGAGTCCGCGGCGGAGCAGGAGGGGTTTTCGCGCGCGACATCCTGGATTTTGCGCGCCGCCACGGGTTCGACCTTATAACCGTAAGCACGATCAGCGACGCTGCCGCGAAAACCCTGCAACGCGCGGACTTCGTGGAAAGGCTCCCGGTAGCCTATTGGGAAAAAACGTCCAAACAGCGCGCGTGGATCTACGACATGATCTCGCGGGACGTCGAAGGAGAGCGCCGCAAGCCCGGCATCGAGGTGATACACTTCGGATCGCTCAGAGGCCAGCTGGCCTTGAAAGCGGAAGTGTTCGATCACCTCAGCATGGAAGAGGAGCGTTACCGCGAGGCGTCACAGGTCCTCAGGCGGCTCCTCTACGTTGCCCACGACGAGGACCATGTCGTGCACGTCAAGACGCCGGGGTTTTTCTGTCTCACGGACGACATGCCGAAAGAGATCGACGGCAGGCGCATCGCGGCCTATACGATGTACACTTACGGCGACTTTCCGCAGCGCGCGCTTTCGAGTGCGCCGTGGGTCACGCTGAACACAGGCAGCGACCTCGACTTCTACCTGCATCCGGTTTTATGAAAAGGGGACGTCTGTGAGTTCAAGCGTCCCAACCGGTGATCCTCTTTCCCCTGATCGAATACTGCACATCCTTCACAGAGGGAAACTGCTTCGCCGTCTTTTCGATCGGCTCCATCACGAGGTAAGAGTTCCCGGGAGTATTTTCCAGATAGCACATGGCGTCCGGCTGAAAATCGATGACCGCCGTGCCGTCGCGTTCGATCGTGGCGCCGATAAAATATCTACCCAGCGGTTTGAGCGTCTTCGCGTCCCGCTTCTTCTGACACTCCGTATTATAGTCTGCCACGGACTCGGGGGAAAAGGCCGCTGAAAGACCCGTGCGCCTCTCCTCTTCCGTGGGTCCCTTGAACAACGCGATCAGCGCGTTCTTGAGCACGCTCGTTGTGCCGGGTATCGTGCGCAAGACCGCCACCGCCTCGGGCAACCCGGTGGCGCCGGTCTCGCGCAGGAAGAAGACCGAGACAGTCTTCCCCGATCCGGCGAGCGCCGCGCAGGGGAAAAACCATAGGAGCGCCAGCGCCGCACCTATCGCCGCGCGCCGTGCAACCTTCAGGGAGATTTCAGGTCTCATCATTCGGCCTCCATGAAAAATAACCGTGGTCATATTATGCGATCTTTAGGATTTATTACCTTATAAATCCAATGATATTTAGGATTGCGTTGTTGCGCATGGGCCGGAAATTTGCCCTTTACAAAAAGCCTAAGTCACTATAGTTAAAAGCAAAATAGAATCGGATTCGTTTAGAACGACTGAGGCGGAGAGTGGACATTCCACGGATCTTCAATATCACCGAAAGTGCTCACCGCATCCATAACCCGATCACACCCGAGAAACTCGCCACTCTAGGCGCGGCGCTGCGTCTGGAAACGGGGACCCGAGTGCTCGACCTCGGCAGCGGTTCGGGGGAGATGCTGTGCACCTGGGCGCGCGATCACGGAGTCATCGGCATTGGCATCGACATGAGCCTGCTGTTCACCGAGCAAGCGAAACTCCGCGCTGAAGAACTCGGCGTCGCCGATCGAGTCAAGTTCATCCATGGCGATGCTGCGGGCTACGTCTCTGACGAGAAGGTCGGCGTTGCAGCCTGTGTCGGTGCCACTTGGATCGGCGGGGGAGTCGTCGGCACTATCGAGCTTCTGGCGCGGAGTCTCAACATCGGAGGGATCATCCTCATCGGCGAGCCCCACTGGCGGCAGTTGCCGCCGACGGAAGACGTTGCCAAGGGGTGTCTTGCGGGCTCGATCTCCGACTTTCTCATGCTTCCGGAACTTCTCGCCTCTTTCGGCCGCCTTGGCTACGACGTAGTTGAAATGGTTCTGGCTGACCAAGACGGTTGGGACAGATACGAGGCGGCCAAGTGGCTCACCATGCGCCGATGGCTTGAGGCCAATCCCGACGACGAGCTCGCGAAAGATGTTCGAGCCAAACTGACCTCGGAACCCGAGCGCTACGCCGCTTACACGCGTGAATACCTGGGCTGGGGTGTGTTCGCTCTGATGCCGCGGTGATTCGTCGGCGGAATCCAGTCGTTTGCTCCGTTACCGGTGGTTACAATCGAATCGGGATGGGCGGAAAAGACGGAATGGACGTGATTCGTCACTCATTAGATTTCCTGCATTGTCGAACCCGCGCCCAGGCGAATCCCGTCCTGATTAAGTGCAAAAAACCCTCAGCGGAGGGGGCGAGATTCGAACTCGCGGCACCTGTTAAGGTGCAACTGCTTAGCAGGCAGCTGGAATCGGCCACTCTCCCACCCCTCCGCTGAGGGCGCCTGTTTCTCCGATTCACAAATTTGTCCCTAACTATAATGACTTAGGCCCTTTGTAAAGAGCGACTTTCCAGCCTATTACCTTCACCTCCAATTAAAACCACCGGTGGTTCTCCGTCACCGGTGGTTTTTCGAAGGCACATGTCTGCCGCAAGCTGATAGTAGATCCAATCGCACGGCAGCTCGGAAAAAACAGGTCCTACCATCCGAGGACATAGGCGAACATGAGGGGCGCAACGATCGTCGCGTCGGACTCGATTATGAACCGCGGCGTGTCCACCCCCAACTTCTCCCAGGTTATCTTTTCGTTCGGCACCGCCCCGCTGTAAGAGCCGTAGGAAGTCGTGCTGTCCGATATCTGACAGAAATACCCCCAGAGCTTCACGTCCGTCTGCAGTTCCTGCCTGAGCATGGGCACGACGCAGATGGGGAAGTCGCCCGCTATGCCGCCGCCTATCTGGAAGAAACCCATGGAGCGGTTTTTGGTGTTGTCCAGATACCAGTCGGCCAGGAAATTCATCTGGTCGATCCCGTTCTTTATGAGGTTGGAGTCCTTGATTATTTTGTTTCTGACCGCAGCCGTGAAGATGTTTCCCACCGACGAATCTTCCCACCCGGGCGTCCAGATCGGGAGATCCTTCTCGCAGGCCGCGACGACCCAGCTGTTCTTCGGGTCGATCTGATAGTGCCTCTTGAGATCGCCGCTCCTGATGCAGTCGTAGATAAACTCATAATGGAACTTCCTCCCTCCGGAGGGTTCCGCCTTGCCCCATTGTTTATAGAGGGCCTCCTCGATCCTCCTTATGGCCTCGCCCTCCGGGATGCAGGTGTCGGTGACGCGGTTCAGCTTCTGTCTCCTGAGATCGAGTTCCTCGGCCGGGGTGAGATGCCTGTAGTGCGGAACCCTCTTATAATGCTCGTGCGCGATGAGATTGAAGAGGTCTTCCTCAAGATTCGCGCCCGTGCACGAGACCGCATGGACTTTGTCCTGCCGGATCATCTCGGCGAGCGATATCCCCAGCTCCGCCGTGCTCATGGCCCCAGCGAGCGTGACCATCATCCTGCCGCCTGCGGAAAGATGCGCGCGGTAGGCCTCCGCCGCGTCCAGGAGCGTAGCTGCGTTGAAGTGAAGATAGTTGGTCTTTATGAACTCAGACACCTTCATGATCCCTCCGTTCCGAGAGGATGAGCGCGGTCAAAATTGATACACTCGCACCTCTCTGAAAAACTTATTGTTAGTACAATTGCTTAGACGTTTTGTCTAGGATCAAGAAAAATACGGCAGGCGAAGCGTATCCGATATCCGCTCCGTATTATGGTCTTTGGATTTGTTGGTTTTTCAGACGAGGCCCAGCGCCTTTGCGACAACTGCATCCCTGGCCACACGATCCTCTAAGAACGCCGCCTCAGGGTGATCGGCGAGCGCCTTCGACAACCCTGTGTAGATATGCTGCCTGTAGAGATAGGCGCCGGCATATCTCGCGTTCCAGAATCCAAGCAGAGCGAAGACGCTCCTACCCACGTCCTTGTTCGCGTCGAAATATCCGCGGAGCGCGTCCTCGGCCGAGATCGCGATTTCCTGATCGAGCCTCTTGAGCACGCCCTCGTGCCCGAGGCCCTCGTATTCCCGGAGCGGCGCGATTTCGAACATGGCCCTCAATTCCTCCTGCTTGGATTTCGCGCCCGCGACCTCGTACCGCCTCATCAGATCGAACAGGTATGCAGCGGACCTGAGCGCATCATCCCTGGAGGGGGTCGCCCCCTCGGCCGTGAGCATCGCATAGACGCCCCTGTTCACGGCTATGGATTGGAGATCGGCTATTGCAAGCGCGTGCGCAGGCTCGATCTTCGCACCCTCGCCCAGTTTCGCGTCCAGGATCGCGGCAAGTTCATTCAAGAGATTCGACATGACGGGGATATGACCCTGAGGTTGGGCCTTCTTCACGATGTCCGAAAAATACCTCATCAACCCGAGCACCTGAATCAGCGGCGATCGAATATTGCCGAATAGCCTCTCGTTCATGCAATACTGCATGATGCCGAGGGCATAGGCGTATTTCCCATCCTGCAACTCCATCAAGCACGACTCATCGGAGATGTGCGTCATCTTAGTGACGAAACGATCGTAGGTCTCGAGATGGAACTTGATCCTCTCCTCCACCGCCTCCAAGGCAGCGCCTGAGCGCAAGAGTTCCTTGAGTTCATGGGAGAGCGCCTGCGGATGTTTGAGCTTCGCCACAGGCACCACAGGCACCTCGCCGCGAGGCACGCCGGTGCATGCCATGAGGTATGCATCGTCGGAATGATCGAGCCCACGAAGATCATCGGCAGTCTCGATCACATGGGTCACGAGCGGGCTTGCGCGAAGGAAAGCGGCATCGGCAGGGGAATCGATCACGGTCAGGAAGTTCGTCATGCGAAACGAAGGCAGGGACCCGGCAGGCGATGCTCTGAACATGGCTCTCATCCTTTCCTTTTAGGAGATCGGCCAAGACGCATAGCTCAACATACTCTGACATGGCAAGCTTTATACGACGAAGGAGTGCAAGAAAGGCAGCCGGACCGGCGATTATCCATTTGAAGCTTTAATTTCAATATGTTATGGGACTGTCTTCAAAACAAAAAATTGGGGAGATAATATGAAAAAGATGAACAAGGCCTTCACGATGATCGCTATCGCAGCCCTCTGCATCATGTGCGCCGGCCCTGCCCATGCGCAGCTCTTCCCCACTGTCACCATAACCCCGGACCCGCTCGATTGCCCGGACACGCGCGTGGGCGAGTCTTCGACTACGCAGACACTGACCGCGACCCGCGGCGCAGGGAGCATTCCGGTGCTGATCTTCAGCACCAAATTGGGGGACAGCGCCAACTTCAGCATCCAGAATGACCTCTGCTCCAACACCGTCCTGGAAAACTCGGGCGATTCTTGCACAGTGGATATAGTCTTCAGCCCGCAGGCCAGGAGCCACTACTCGACGACGTTCTCGCTGATCTCGATCAGCAGCGACATAATCGACTCGGTCCTCATAGAGGGCACGGGCGTGGAGCCTGCCGTGACGCTCTCTGTGACGAGCATCGATTTCGGTGACCAGACGGTGAACAAGTCCAGTTCGGCGCATCAGGTGACCATGCTGAACTCGGGAAATGAAGCCCTCACGATCGCATCCATAGAAGCGAGCGATGGCTTCGCGGTGACCGACGACTGCGGGGAGACTCTGGCGGAGGATGCCAGCTGCAATCTCAGCATCGTATTCTCTCCGACAGCCGAGCAGCAGTATGACGGCAGCGTCACGATAACCGATGACGCGTCGGACAGCCCCCAGACGATCTCCCTCACCGGCACCGGCATAGCCGCGGGACAGCCGGACGCGAGCCTGTCAAAGCACCTGCTGGAATTCGGCAACCAGCTGATCGGCACCACGAGCACGGCCCAGACCATCGTGCTCACGAGCACAGGCACCGTGGACCTCGCGATCACCTCCATAACCGCCAGCGCGGACTTCGCAGTGACCCACGACTGCGTAACCCCGCTCGCACCCGACGCCGGCTGCAACCTGAACATTACCTTCACCCCGCCGTCGACCGGAAACTTCACGGGAACGGTCCTGGTGACCGACGACGCATCCGACAGCCCCCAGACCATCAACCTCACGGGCGTAGGCATAACCGTCTCAGGACCTCAGGCCAGCTTCTCCACCAACCTCATCGACTTCGGCCAGGTTGCGATCAACACGTCGACCGCTCCTCAGGTGCTGACCCTGACGAACACGGGCGACGAGAATCTCGTGATTTCAGACATAGCCCTGGGCGGAGAAAACCCCGAGCATTTCAGCGGGACGGACGACTGCGAGAGCGACACCATCGCACCCAGCCGCAGCTGCAGCGGCGCGATTACCTTCCATCCGACACAGAAGGGGATCTTCACGGCGACGCTCAACGTATATGACAACGCCACAGGAAGCCCGCAGGTGGTCTCCCTGACCGGCATCGGCATTCACTCCAGCGGAGGATGCGACCTGATATCAGGAGCGCCCCGCATGGCGCCCATGGGCGTGACAGCGCTGGTCTTCGCAGCAGCTCTGATCCGCATAGCCAGGCGAAGGATTGGTTGAGCCGGGAAGTTGCCGAAACTCAAAAGCTGCACTCGATGTTATTCCTGACGTAGCTCTGCTCTCCGTTGAACACCCCGGACAGCTTGAACGTGGTGTAGAAGGAGTTCATGCTTATCAGGCAGAAGTTGGCGAAGATCTCGGTCTGTGGACCGAAGACGAAGTCGCCACAAGCGTCCCTGATGGAGAAACCCTCGTCTCCCACCTCCAGGCCTATAGAAGCGATTTTGTCGAACGACACACACTCCCTGATCGCTACGCTGCAGAACTGCGAGAGATCATCCCCTATCGAGCACTGACTCCCTTCGCCCGTGACCTCCTTGCCCGCGAAGAAACCTCCGTAGCCGTCGCCTATGTAGTCGAAGGCAAGCGGTATGATCCAGACCCTGCCGCTGAATACGCCGTCGAAGATCGTGTCGGCATCGAGGTAGAAATCCGCGCAGTTTATCATGCCCAGGAATGTGTCCTCGCTGGAATCGGAGTGAACGAGGAGCCCGCTGCACGATCCGCCCACCATATCCGTGCACTGGCAGCTGATCTCCTCGACCGAGGCTTCGCACCCGCAGTTCACATCTTTAAAACTGCCGAAGTACGACTTGGACGTGGAGAGTCCGAGGCCGCTGATCGATTCATTCAGGTTCTTGACCATGGTGGCCATGAACGACATCGAAAACTCGTTGAATTTCTCTATGGCCCCGTACCCGTCCGGAGAATCGGCGGGCGGGCTCCATTCGTCAGCCTCATCCGACGGCGAGCTGTCATCTACGCCGGCCATCTCCTGATCAGCGGAATCATCCGAAGCGCCGAGCAGATCGGATGAGCTCCCGCATCCGAACATGATCAAAACAAAGACCACGGCGACGATGGCGCCGGCGAGATTGATGGGCTTCACAAGCCACCTCCATTCATCGATAGAGTCCACCATAATTATACGATAATTTCCCCCTCCTGGCGAGCTCCCGATCATGTGGCGATTAGGCTTAAGTACTTGATAAACATAAATAAAAAGGCGGACCCCTTGGCCCGCCCGATGCATCGAGAGAAAGCCCTACATCTTCATTTGAGATATTCCAGAACCGACTGGGTGGTGTCCACCATGAAGATCCTTCGCTGTTTCTCGTCGGCGAGCCCTGAGACCAGTTTTTTGCGCGCATCGTCTATTATGAGACCCCCGGCGATCGCCTCGTCAAAACCCTGTCTGATCTTGCTGCGTTCCTCTTCGCCTATGCCATGTTTTCTGCAGACCCCGTCGATATCATCCAGGGCCAAGGTCCGATCGCTGCGCCACTTTGTCTTTTTTCCGTCGTCCCACTTCGACCATCCGGGAGGATACTTTCCCTCGCCCCAGCCGGTCTTCTGGCCCTTCGACCATCCGGGCGGGGTCGAAGAGTCCGACTTGGCGCTCCCATGAGAGAGGGATTTCTCCGATTTAGATTTAGACTTCGACTTGTCGTTCTTGGCGAGCGCCGACGACGCTGCAAAAGACATGATCAGGGCGAACGCCAACGTGCAGGCCAGAACCTTTCCGATCTTTTCCATATGCGCCTCCTTATATCTTGTCCTTCCAGAACTTCGTGTAGAATGCCGCGTCGAGCGTGCGCTTGTTCTCCTTCACCAGTGCGACATTCTGTTCAGGAACCTGCAGGAAGAAGTCCAGCGCCATGGCGGCCAGCGCCGCCCCCTCGTCGGTCTTTATGAAATCCCTCACCGTCTCGCGGAACTGCTCCGGTATCTGCTCCTCGTTCATGGCCAGTCCGTAGTCGGCCAGCTGCCTCACCAGTCCGGCCTTTGTCTTTTCCGGCTGTATGCTGAAGTACGCGAGCACCACGTTGCCCATGAGCTCCGTGAACTGATCCCAGTCCAGGCCGTGCTTCTTGAGCATCTTCTGCACGTCCTTCTCGCCCTTGATCTTCATCACGTATTTCAGAGGATCGGCGTTCTCGAAGTCGGTCTTGCGGTCCCTTATCATCTCAGAGCGAAGCGGTCCGCGCATCTCGGAGAAGACTTCCACGAATGAGCGAAAATCGTTGCCCGTGATCGGCCTGATCCGGAAGCTCTCGAGAGAAGGTATGGATGAGTCCGAACCGCCGAGCGCCACAGCCGGAACGAGCGTCAAGAATGCGATGAGCACAGCTCTCAATATCGTCATGCGGAGGAAACTAGCGCCGCGAAAGCGCCCGGTCAAGCCCGCTCTCCTTGACCTGCGGTGCACGTTATCCTAGTCTCACATCCAAGGGGGGAAGATGGCGGAGAAAAGGGCCGACAATCCGTTCTATTTCCAGTCCAGGCTTGTTCTCAACGAGCTCACCGGGCTCAGGGCCTCCACCATTCCGGAGCTCCTCGACCACATAAAGGGCGTCCCCGGCTCGGTGATCTACCGCCACACCCACCACTTCCTTGAACAACATCAGCGCGTGGTGCCTACCGTGCCCAACGACTTCGCCTACTGGGTGATAGAAGAGCTGGGAGAGAAGCGTCTGGGCGAGAAGCTCGCCGCCATAAACACCATCGATTTCAACTCCATCCGCGAGCTGCGCGACAAAATAGCGCAGGTCATCGAGGATTACCTTCGCGCCTATCCTCAGGCGGCCTCCCGAACCCCGCCTCCAGGATTGGAGTTCCACTTCATGAAATCGCAGAGCTTCATATTCCAGACGCAGCATGCGGCCTACACCCTTGAGGAATTCTGCGACTGCCTCATGAAGGTGACGCTCACATCGGTCTATTACCACGTCTTCGAGTCCAGGCTGCGCTTCGAGAGGCCTGCGAACGACTTCTCCAGATGGCTCGCCGGCGAGCTGGGCGAAAAGGAACTCGCCGGCGCCATAGCAAGGCTCAACCCGTACGATCACTCCCTGGAGGGTCTGAGGGAGAAGATCATCACGCTGGTGCACAAGCGTTCGCTGCAACTGATCGGTCGGCCGCAGTAAGGTCGGCGGGAAGGGAATATGCCGGGGCTATCGGAATATGAGCCGATCGTAGGGCGGTACGTGATCGAAGAGCTGCGGATGCTCGCATCCAAGCTCTCCGGCAGGACCGTCCAGATGGTCAATTCCACTGCAGTCGGCGGCGGCGTCGCGGAGATACTCAACCGCATGATGCCTCTGCTTCTGGAGATGGGCATCGACGCCCGCTGGGACGTCATAAAGGGCGGAGACAAGTTCTTCTGGGTCACCAAGACCATTCACAACGCCCTCCATGGCGCCGCCGAGGGCCTGTCTCAAGACATGATCGACGAATTCATGCAGACAAGCGAAGCGAACAACCGCGCCATCGATTGCAACGCGGACATAGTATTCATACACGATCCGCAGCCGATTGCGCTCGTGCAGCAGAAGGAGTCCAGGGGTAACAAGTGGATATGGCGCTGCCATGTGGACGTATCCAACCCGAATCCTCAGGTGTGGGAGTTCCTCCGCCGCTTCATAGTCAAATACGACGCTTCCGTCTTTTCCGCTCCCCAGTTTTCCCAGGTGCTCCCCATAAGGCAGGCACTGATCTCGCCGTCCATCGACCCTCTCGCGGACAAGAACAGGGAGCTGACACGCAATGAGATCGAGGAGGTCCTGCACCGCTTCGGGATCAAACGCGACAAACCGATAATCACGCAGGTGAGCAGGTTCGACTTCCTCAAGGATCCGGTCGGCGTGATCGAGGCATTCAGGATGGTCCGAAAGTCCGTCGATTGCCAGCTCATCCTCGCCGGCGGTACTGCGTCCGACGACCCGGAGTCGGAGATCGTCCTGAACGAGGTCATGAAGTCGGCCGACGGAGACGAGGACATACACGTCCTCCTGATTCCCCCCGGCAGCAACGTGGAGATCAACGCACTCCAGCGCGCGTCGAGCGTCGTGGTGCAAAAATCGATCAAGGAGGGATTCGGGCTCACGGTCTCCGAAGCGCTGTGGAAAGGCAAACCGGTAGTGGCGAGCGCCGTCGGCGGCATCCCGCTGCAGATAAAACACCGGTTTTCGGGAATGCTCTGCCACAGCGTGGAGGGGGCATCGAACTCCATCAAGTACCTGCTGAACAACCCTGATTTCGCCAAGCAGCTCGGCGATAACGGACGAGAACAGGTCAGGTCGCACCACCTGCTCACCCGACACCTGACGGAATATCTGCTGCTGTTCCTCTCGCTTTACTCGGACGCCGACGTTGTGAACCTGTAGCGGATGTAGGAGGCATTATGTGGGACAAGGATTCTCTGAGGCAAACCCTTGCCGAGAAAGTGGGCGACAACCTCTTCGTCGTGGTCTCCAACCGCGAGCCGTACATCCACAGCTGGCGCGAGGGCAAGATTACGGTCTCCAGGCCCGCCTCCGGGCTCGTGACCGCCATCGACCCCATGCTCCGCGCATCCCAGGGGATATGGGTCGCGCACGGCAGCGGCAACGCCGACAGGAGCGTCGTTGACGACAAGGGGAGGATAAAGGTCCCGCCGGGCAAGGAGCTCTACACCCTGCGGCGGGTCTGGCTCACAAAGGAGGAAGAACTGGGGTACTACTACGGACTGGCCAACGAAACCTTATGGCCGCTCTGTCACGTCGCATACGCGAGGCCGACCTTCAGCCTCCCCGACTGGGAGATGTACAAGAAGGTGAACCAGCGCTTCGCAGACGTGGTCCTGGACGAGATCGGCGACAGGAAGGCGTTCGTCTGGGTGCAGGATTATCACTTCGCGCTGCTGCCGGCGATGCTCAAGAAAGCCAGGCCGGACCTGATGGTCGCGCAGTTCTGGCACATCCCCTGGCCCAACCCGGAGATATTCCGGATCTGCCCCTGGAGCCAGGAGATAATCGAAGGGATGCTGGGCAACGACCTGCTCGGGTTCCACATCCGGTGGCACTGCGACAACTTCATGAACACCGTGGACCTGACGCTGGAAGCGCGCGTGGACAGGGAGAGCTCCACCGTCTTCCACCACGGGGGGCTGTCCACCAAAGTGATGCCCTTCCCGATAAGCGTGGACTTCAGCCAGATCGATGAGGACGCGCAACAGGATTTCTCCGGCAACGAGACTGTGAGCGACATCATGGACCTCCTGCCGTTGAAGTATGAGGTGATGGTGCTGGGCATCGACCGAATCGACTATACGAAGGGCATACCCGAGCGCCTCAAGGCCATCGACCGCTATCTCGAAAAACACCCGGAGATGATCGAGAAGTTCCTCTTCGTGCAGATAGGATCGCTCTCGCGAATACACATCGACCTGTACAAGCAGCTCAACGACGAGATCAACCGCATGGTCGAAGAGATCAACTGGAAGTACTCCACCGAAAACTGGCAACCAATAGTCATGCTGCGCAGGGGATTGGTGTACCCCGAGATACTCGCGTTCTACCGCATGGCCAAGGTCTGCATCGTGAGCTCGCTCCACGACGGCATGAACCTCGTGGCCAAGGAGTACATCGCCAGCTGCTCCGGGGGCGACGGCGCGCTCGTGCTCTCGCGCTTCACCGGCGCGTCCCGCGAGCTGGACAAAGGCGCCATCGTCATCAATCCCTACGACACCGAGGCGTTCGCAGACGCGATACACGAGGCGATCTCCATGACCGAGGAGGAACGCAGCGGCAAGATGGAAAAACTCCGCTCCATCGTCTCGGAGTACAACATATACCGATGGGCCGCCAAATTCATATCCGAGCTATCCAAGATAGCGTAGGTCGATTGTGCGAAGATTCGGAAGACACGAGCAAGAGATCATGGAGCGCTGCATCAAGGCCGGCAGCGCCTTGCTGCTCTTCGACTTCGACGGCACGCTCGCCCCGATCGTGGGGCATCCGGACAGCGCGCGGCTGCCCGGGCGATGGCGTTCCCGCCTCGAGACGCTGGCTCGCCATCGGCGCATAGCGGTGGGCATCGTCACCGGCAGGCCTTATCACGACATCAGAAAGCGGATTCCATCCCGAGGCATCGTCGTATCGACCGACCACGGGCACGAAGTGCGTCTGGGGAGGAAACTCCTCATGAGCGTCGGAGGAGGACTGAAGAAAAAAATGGCGGCCCTGGCCAAAGAGGCTGCGTCGATACTCGATGAGGCGCCGGAGGCGTACGTCGAGAGAAAAGACTACTCGGTGGCCTTCCACTACAGGCTGGTGCCGCCGCAAAAAAAGGCGCAGGCGTCCCGGAAATTCGCGCAGATCGCGCGGCCGTACTGCAGGAGACTCGGTCTGAAACTCTCCAGGGGCAAGCAGCTCCTGGAGGTCCGGCAGGCAGGCCTCTGGGACAAGGGCAAGGCATCGATGTGGATATGGCGCAAACTCGCTCCGCGGGCGCTGCCGTTCTATTTCGGCGACGACACGACCGACGAGGACGCCTTCAGGGCGATCGGCGGACACGGGGTGACGGTTCGGATCGGAAAGAAGACGGGCAGCTTCGCCCGATACTTCATGGAGGAGATGGACGAGGCCGCCCGTTTTCTGGACTCGCTCTGCAGGTCGCTTAAATAGACGCCCCTCTTTTCAGCGGTTGCCGCAAAAGGAAGTGCCGCAGGCCACGTACATGAGCTCCAGATCGCCGCCGCGCTTGGCTGAGAGCCCCAGCTTCTCCAGAGGTATCTTGAATTCGTAGACCCTGTGCTGGTACGCAACCTTGTCGGTGTAGGTGAAGCCCGGCTTGCCCCAATGCTCGCTATCCGCTTTGATCGTGAATTTCTTCCACCCGTTGGGCGTCTTGATGAGGAGCGTGGCGGAATCCAGTTTGTCGTCGGAAGTGTTGTCCGACGTGAAGTCGACCGTGCCGTAGAGATACTCGTCGTCGTTCTTGAGGTAGCCGTAGGTATAGCCGTCCGGATGTCCTGAGACCGGTTTTGTGAAGATCTTGAAGTCAGGGCCGCCGAGGCCGTCGTCCTGGGTTATGACGCCATCGACCGCTATGGAGCCCTCGTTCGCGCCGAGCCTGTACGTGAAGACGTTCGACTCGCCCTCCGCTGAATTGATCTCGCTGGGGAAGGCTTGGGGACCGACACCGGCGGCATGAGGATCGTCCTCACGGCCCACCATGCTGAGGCGAACTGATCCGGCGTTCTTGCCCGGCGCCTCGAAGAGGATTTCAAAGGTCCTCCCCTGTGTGTTTATGACGTCGTGATCGCGATCGACAAACTTTCCGTAGAGATTTTTCCGGCTATCCACGTCGAAGGCGCGTTCGATCTTGAGCGGCTTGCCCCTGACCGCAATCTTGACGTTGTCCAGGTGGGCCATGCCCGCGCCCGAATGGCTTATCCTCACCTTGTATTCGCCGTCGACGTCAGGGAGCCGGCTGCCGAGATCCAGCGTCTGCTCCTCGAATTCCACGCCGCAGGAGACGCTGCCCGTCTCCACCCACCCTTCGTTGCCTTTGACCATGACCTTGAAACCCGATCCTTCATCGAGCCCCTTGATCCCTATCGAAGAGTGCGCGGCTACGGATAACGCCAGCGCGATGAGCATCCCGGAAACCGCGAAGATGATTTTTCTCATGTGTCGCTCCCTTTGATTTGAGCTCTCAAATTTCCCTTTTTATATACTATTCCGCTATTTACGAAACTGTCAATCAGAGGTTTTGCGGCGAGGGAGCCGATTGCCTCCAGTCGGCCGGATCGAGCGTGTAGTAACCCCTGAGCAGCTCATAGAGCTCCGGGTGCTTGTACTTGAGGGCCGCGCCCTTCGTGAAAAAGGCCTCGGTGGCTACCGCGAAGAACTCCGCTTCATTCGTGGCGCCGTACGCGTCGATCACGTCGCGCGCATGATGAAACTCTCTGTCCTTCAGCTTCTTATACTCCGCGCTCATCACCCTCGCCCATTCCGGATACGCCGAGCGGTTGGCGAGTATCGGCGTGCCGTCGCTCGCCCCGTCCTCCTGATCGAGCTGGTGCGCGAACTCGTGCAGCACCACGTTCCTGCCCTCCTCGGGGCGGGCCGCCTCTCCCTGCACGTCGTCCCAGGCCAGCACCACCACGCCCTGGGTCCATGACTCGCCCAGGCGCACGCTGTCCTCGTGCACCTCCATGTATCCGACCCTCTGTCTCTTGTCGGCGACGTATGCGGCGGGGTAGACGACGATCGAGTCGCACTTGGGGAAGTAGCTGCTCTTTCGCCCCAGGAGCAGAATGCAGGCCTGTGCCGCGATCGTCACCCTCATCTCGTCCGTGAGGGCAAGACCGCCGCAGCCCTCGAAGTGCTTCTCAGCGAGGAAGATGTTGGTATGGCCGGAGAGCTCGGCCCTGTATTGCTCCGGGATGAATTTGTAGAGAGCCACGTTGCGCCGGATCATCGCGAGCCGCTCTTCGGACAAGGGCTCATTGATGAGGCGGGACCTCCTGCGCTCCCTGAGGATCCTGTTCACTATCAGGGCGATCGGCAGCACGGTCACGGCTGCGAATATGCCCGGCGCACCTATCAAGCCATACCTCCGTCCGCATTATATAACGCCTGATCAGCCAGGGCGATAAATTACTGTTGCATCGGCCGCCCCGTCGTAATAATGGCCGCGATCAAAGAGGACGATCAGGAGGAAAACCATGTCACACACGATAACAGACGAATGCATCAACTGCGGGGCATGCGACCCAGTCTGCCCGGCCGAGGCCATCGCCGAAAAGGACGACCGCAGGGCCATAGACCCGGAGAAATGCACCGACTGCGGGGCATGCATAGAACAGTGCCCTGTGGAAGCGATCAAACCGGAATAGCGCGAATTTCTCAGAACCTCGGGACAAAGCTGTGGCGAAACACGGGGTTGGGGATAAAACTGGGCGTCAGGGAGATGCCTGCGGCCGTGAGCGCGGATTTTGCAGCGCACGAACCCACCGTGGGTACGGAAGAGATCCCTTCGAGTCGGCCGTGACCTGTCACCTCTATGGGGATGGCGAACGCGGGAATCCCATCGGAAAACATCTGCATCAGTTCCATAGCATCGCAAGACGCGCCATCGACCCCAGCCGCGATCTCTTCCCTGGAGAGCCTCGGAGGGCCTGGTATGAGGTACGCAGGCTCCTCCTTGATCTTGAGTCTGGGCACGCTCGACGAAAGCGTGAAATCGACAAAAAACTCGTAGCCCGACACCCCCACCCTCTTCGGAGCCACACCAGGTTTGGTTATGAATACGCCGGTGAGGTCTTTGAAGTGAGCCAACCCATTCCCGATGTCGGTGATATAGCCGCGATGCGAGGCCAGGAGCCTCTGGCTCGTGACTATATCCAAAGCGGTATCCTGGGTCCTGGCGTATATCCTGAATTCGTCTTTATCGCCGCCGAAAGTGCTCAAACCGGACTCAAGAAGATTGGGGTAACCGTCGTAGACCTTCATGCCCCTGGACTCGCCGGCATCTTGCACCACGTTCATGGCCGAATAGATGAGCAACGCGGTCGTCCATTCCACGCTCACATCAAGGCCTGAGAATTCCTTCTTCCCGTTTTCTTTAAAGTCTCGATAAAGCCTCAGCCTCATAGAGGCGGCGGAAATCGCAGGGAGGACCTCCCGCAGGGGAACGCCATGTCTGATTCGCCTGATGGCCGCATTATCGACCAGATCAGCCGGATACCATTCTTTGACGCTATCGGTTTCGGGCGCCGGAGCGCCTGCATCTCCCTTGGGTAGATTGATTGCAGTCGAAGACCTGATGCCGTAAAAAGAACTCATCCTTACCATCTGTTAGACCTCACCTCCGCTGACGTTGTGCCAAAATCAGCTCTTGAAATGGATCGATACGTCCTGAGGGGAAACACGGCGTACGATACGATTGGGAATATTGTCTATCACGTTTTCCCAAAATAGCCAACAAAATCTCACGGTAAACTAACAGTTGCACGAGCGGCGGGACGCATTGTAAGTGAGTCAAGATCACACTGAAAGGAGCGACCCCAATGAAAGGCATCATCCTGGCCGGCGGAGTTGCGACGAGGCTCTTCCCATCCACCTCCGTAGTCTGCAAGCAGCTCCTGCCGGTTTACGACAAACCCATGATATATTACCCGCTTTCGGTGCTCATGCTCGCCGGGGTCAGGGAGGTGCTGATCATATCCACGCCGCGCGACCTCCCCCGCTTCAGGGAGCTTTTGGGCAGCGGCAGCCAATGGGGCATGAGCTTCGCCTATGTAGAGCAGGCCAGGCCCAGGGGGCTGGCCGACGCCCTGATCATCGGCGAGGAATTTGTCGCAGGCGGCGACATCTGTCTGGTCCTCGGAGACAACATATTCTTTGGACACGGACTTCCGGAGATGCTCAGCGATGCAAAAAAAGACGTGGAATCCGGCCGATCCGACGCGGCCATCTTCGGCTATTCAGTCAAGGATCCGACCGCATACGGAGTGGTGGAGCTGGACGGGAAATGCCGTCCCGTATCGATAGAGGAAAAACCGAAGGTCCCGAAATCCAAGTGGGCGGTCACGGGCCTTTATTTCTATCGCAACAACGCCATCGAGGTGGCGAAAGGTCTTGCCCCCTCGGCCCGCGGCGAGCTCGAGATCACGGACGTAAACCGCCACTTCATAAAAAAGGGCAGCATGAGCGTGAAGCTCCTGGGCCGCGGCTTCGCATGGCTGGACACCGGGACCCCGGAAGGGCTTCTGGACGCATCCTCCTATGTCGCGGCCCTTGAGAAGAGGCAGGGGGTCAAGATCTCGTGCGTGGAGGAGATCGCATATCGGATGGGATTCATAAATGAAAGCGACCTCAGAAAGCTGGCGGAGCCTCTCAAAAAATCCGGGTACGGAGAATACCTGATCTCATTACTGGAGAGCGAGGGCCAGTCATGAATTTCACCACGGGCGACATAGACGGCGTTCGCGTGATAGAGCTCGCGAGACACGAGGACGCGCGCGGCCATCTCATAGAGACCCTGAGGCAAGACGAACTGCCTCAAAAGATCGACATCGCGATGAGCTACGTCTCCTTCACCCTGCCCGGCAAGTCCAGGGGGCCGCACGAGCATGTGCGCCAGACCGACGTCTTCGCCTTCACCGGGCCCGGGAGGCTCAAGCTAGTCCTGTGGGACAACCGGAAAGAGAGCCCCACCTACGGCAAGATGTCGGAACACACCCTGGGTGACGGTGCGCCCGCCACCGTGATAGTTCCGCCGGGCGTGGTGCACGCCTATGTCAACGTTTCGGACGAGCCTGCGATGGTCATCAACTACCCCGACAGGCTATACCGCGGCAAAGGCAAGGGAGAGACGGTGGACGAGATCAGGCACGAGGACGACCCCGAAAGCCCGTTCAAACTCTGAGAGAGCGACGATGACCGTATGGATAACAGGCTCGCGCGGGATGCTCGGCACTGAGGCGATGGCCGCCTTCAGGGATGCGGGCGCGGACTGCGAGGGCACCGACGCGGAGCTCGACATAACCGACATGGCGGCGATGCTCGCCTTTGCGAAGGGCAGGCGCATCGAGTGGATGGTAAACTGCGCCGCATACACCGCGGTCGACGGATCCGAGAGAGAGAAGGATCTGGCCTTCAGGGTCAACGGCTCCGGGGCAAGCAACGCCGCGGCGGTGGCGAATCGGATAGGCGCCGGGTTCATCCACATATCGACCGACTACGTGTTCGACGGCAAATCGCCCCGGCCCTACAGGGAGGACGATCCGACCGGGCCCCTCTCCGCGTACGGCCGAAGCAAGCTCGAGGGCGAGAGGATGACGCTGGCCGCGAAGTCCGACTCGATCATCATCAGGACCTCGTGGCTCTTCGGCAAAGAGGGGCAGAACTTCGCGAGGACGATGCTCAGGCTCTTCCGCGAGCGCGACGAGATCAGGGTGGTGGACGATCAGAGGGGATGCCCCACCTATGCGAAGGACCTTGCGGCCGCGATCGCGCAGATATCCTTACGGCCGGGCGCCGACCCGCGCGAAGGGATCTACCACTTCTGCAATTCCGGGGAGACGACCTGGTATGGTTTCGCAAAGGCGATTCTGGAGGATGCGCAGGAGTTAGGCATCGTAAAGAGAGAGGTCCGGATCGTCCCCATAACGACCGCGGAATATCCCGCCGAGGCGCGCAGGCCGATGTTCTCCACGCTCGACTGCGCGAAAATCGCGCGCGACTTCGGCGTAATGCAGAGGCCATGGCGAGAGGCGCTCAGGGATTGTCTGGCGAGGATGAAAGAGGCTGGAATATGAAAAACATACTGATCACCGGCGGCGCCGGCTTCATCGGCTCCAACTTCATAAGGTATCTGCTCCTCGACGAGCGCTTCGACGGCAACATCGTAAATCTCGACAAGCTCACGTACGCGGGCAACCTGATGAGTCTGCGGGACGTGGCCGAGCGCCGGGAGGGCAAGGGTTACGAGTTCGTCAGAGGGGACATAGCGGACTATCCGCTCGTCGCCGACCTCTTCAAAAAACACCGAATCGACACGGTGGTGCACTTCGCCGCCGAGAGCCACGTTGACCGTTCGATCCACGGGCCGGCGGACTTCGTGCGGACCAACATCGTGGGCACGTTCAACCTGCTCGATGCGGCCAGGGCCTCGTGGAAATCTCCGGAGGGGAAACGCTTCCACCACATCAGCACCGATGAGGTCTTCGGCTCGGCAGAGGCCGGAACGGCATTCACGGAAGCGAGCCCGTACGATCCCTCCAGTCCCTACTCCGCCACCAAGGCCTCCTCCGATCACCTGGTCCGCGCCTACGTCCGCACCTACGGCATGCCTGCGACCATCTCGAACTGCTCCAACAACTACGGGCCTTACCAGCACCCCGAGAAGCTCATCCCCCTGATGGTGCTCAACGCCTCCGAGGGGAAGGAGCTCCCGATCTACGGCGACGGCGGAAACGTGCGCGACTGGCTGCACGTGTTGGACCACTGCAGCGCGATATCCCTCATACTGAAGAAAGGCAGGGTCGGCGAGACCTACAACGTCGGCGGACGATGCGAAAAGCGCAACATAGAGATAGTCGAGAGGATATGCGCCATGATCGAACAGAGGATGCCCGGCCGAAAATGCGCGGGCCTCATAAAACACGTGACGGACCGCCGCGGCCACGACCGCCGCTACGCCATAGACTCGCGGAAGATCGAACGCGAGCTGGGCTGGAAGCCCAGGAGGTCGTTCGATCAGGGGCTCGCCGAAACCGTGGATTGGTATCTGGCGAATCGCGAGTGGGTGGATGCGGTCCGCAGCGGCGAATACATGAAGTGGATCGAGAAGAACTATTCCATGCGGTGAGAAGATACGGAGAACAACGATGAAGATGAAGATACTGGCGTGCGCGGCTGCGCTCTCGTTCATCGCCATGCCGGCCATCGCGGCCGACGCGGAAAAGGCCCTCCCCCCGGCGCCCGGCGGCATACAGACCGACGAGATCAAGACCATAGCCATCTCGAGCAAGGTCCCGTTCAAGCTCTACGGATTCGTCTCCGCCGAGATGATGTGGGCCGACTCCCAGCTCTCCTCCTTCGGCACGCTCAACAACGACCCGGCGAGCTGGAACCGCAACATGGCCGGATTCAACCGCGTGGTGGACGAGTCGGTGGCAAGCAACAACGACGCGTTCATCAGCGGCACACCCCAGAACAGCCGCATAGGCTTCATGCTCGACCCATACGACTTCGGGGGCAAGAGCTTCACCGTGGACGGCCGCATAGAGATGGACTTCTTCAGCGGCACGAACATGAGCATAGGCTCGATCGCGCCCAGGCTCCGCAGGGCGTACGCTGGGATCGGCCAGACGCACTGGCGAGTGCTCGTGGGCCAGGAGTGGGAGCTCTTCTCTCCGCTCAACACCGCAACCCTCAACATAGGCTCAAACCTCTGGACCCAGGGGAACCTCGGTTTCAGGAGGCCTCAGATCAGGGCGACGTATATGCACGACATAGGCGAAGGGAGCGGCATGGAGTTGGCCGCCAGCGCCAACCTGCCGTCCAACGTGATGACGTTCAACGACAGCGGGAACACGACCTGCATACCTATGATGGAGGGTTCGTTCGGCTACTATCACAAGCTGCCCGCGGGAAAGCTGTGGGTCTACATCTCAGGCCTCTACGCCAGGCACAACAATGCGACCGCGGGGGCGTCGGACGTGAACAACTGGGGCGTCGCCGCAAGCCTCGAGGTCCCGATCCACAAATTCTTCAAGCCGTCGGCCGAGTTCCAGTACGGCTACAGCCTGGGCACCGCGCTCTCCATCAGCCAGGACAACCGAAGGCAGCGCTCGATATCGGGATGGGGGCAGATAAAGAGCAACTGGCTCAAGTGGCTCGAGACCAATGTGGGTTACGGAGTCGACGACGCCAAGGGCTCGGAGGTCCCGGCGGGATGGGTGAAGAGAAACCAGATGGGATTTGCCAATCTGCTGTTCAAGCCGCACGAACAGTTCGTGATC